>NZ_JBHSNG010000024.1:0-64556 GCF_042657005.1 Rhodanobacter terrae | reverse complement strand
CCATCAGGCTCATGCCGGACTGAAACTGCACTTGGTTCTTCTTCATGACACTACCTCCGTCTCTTCAGACGGTTGCAGCGTCTACCCTTGTCGTATCGTAGGATGCGACAGATGGGGAATCAGGAAATACCTTGGCCAGCGCCTGCTCACGAAACGCCAACGAATACGTTTGTTTGATCTTCAACTTACACCTCTGAGCTTCTTGATTAAGAAATTTCAGAGGCGACAACTAGTCTGACGCCGCGGGGATATGGACTGCTGCCGGTTTCGTGGACACCATCCTAAGCTAATTGCCTCTGCTGCTCGAACTGTATCGGGCTGAGGTAGTCGAGTGTCGAGTGGCGCCGCTCGAGTCCGCAAAAAAGGCTTGCGCCACGCGTGTAAATCGTTACGCTGCGTGGCCATGGAACACGCGCATTCCACCGCTGATATGGACGTCCAGACGCTAAGTGCGTTGGTCGCCGATCAGATGCAGGCGATTGCCGAGCGCGACACGCAGATCGCGCAGCAGGTTGCCGTGATCACGCGTCACGAGCGCACGATCACCGAGCGCGAAGCGCGCATCAGCGTGCTGACGGCCGAGATCGCGCGGTTGCGCCGCGCGCAGTTCGCCGCCCGCTCAGAGAAGATGGATCCGGCCCAGCGCGCGCTGTTCGAGGAGACCATGGCGGCGGACATCGCCGCGGTGGAAGCCGAGCTCGAAGCGCTGCAGTCGCCAGCGGCTGATGAACGGACCAAGGATCGCCCGCGCCAGGCGCCCAAGCGCCGTCCGCTGCCGGAGGACCTGGAGCGCGTCACCCGGTATGAGCCGAGCGCCTGCACCTGCGGGCGGTGCGGCGGCGAGCTGGCGCCCACCGGCGACCACGTCAGCGAGAAGCTGTCGTGCAAGCCGCTGCAATTCTTTGTGCGTCGCGACGTCTATCCGCAGTACGCCTGCCGTGCCTGCGAGACGATCGCGGCGGTACCGGTGGCGTCGACCGTGATCGATCGCGGCATCGCCGCCCCGGATCTGCTGGCGCAGGTGCTGGTGGCCAAGTATTTGGATCACCTGCCGCTGTACCGGCAGGAGGCGATCTGCGCTCGCCGCGGCATCGCGATCTCCCGCTCGACCCTGGCCGAGTGGCTCGGCGCCTGCGGGGTGGCGCTGCAGCCGCTGGTGGGTCGGATGCGCGACGCGCTGCTGTCGCTGCAGGCACTGCACGCCGACGAGACGCCGGTGGGCATGCTCGAGCCCGGCAGGGGCAAGACCCATCGCAGTTACCTGTTTGCCTACCGCAGCGGCATCGGGCCGTCGATCACCGTCTTCGACTTCTGCACCAGCCGCAGCGGCCAGCACGCCCGTCGCTTCCTCGGCGATTATCAGGGCGCGCTGATGGTCGACGACTACGTCGGCTACAAGGCGATGTTTGCCGCCGGCATGGCTGAGCTTGGTTGCTGGGCGCATGCGCGGCGCAAGTTTGTCGACCAGCACAAGGCCAGCGGCAGCCCCATCGCCCGCGAAGCCATCGAGCGCATTGCGGTGCTGTACCGCATCGAGGCCGAAGCGAAGCGCATGTCGATCGACGACCGTGGTGCCTACCGCCAGAATCATGCTGTCCCGGCACTGCAGGCCATCAAGACCTGGCTGGACGACTTGCGGCCCCAGGTGGCCGGCAACAGCGGCGCCGCCAACGCGATCGACTACACCTTGCGCCGCTGGCCCGCGCTGGCACACTATGCCGATGACGGCGCCTTCCCGATCGATAACAACCCGATCGAGAACGGGATCCGGCCGATCGTCCTGGGTCGCAAAAATTGGCTTTTTGCCGGCTCCGAAACGGTCGGCCAACGCGCCGCGGCGATCATGAGCCTGCTGGCCACCGCCAAAGCCAACGGGCATGAGCCGCAGGCATGGCTCACTGACGGGCTCACGCGGCTGCCCACCACGAAGGATCGCGACATCGACACGCTACTGCCCCTGCGGAACACTCCCTGATGGACTACAGCGCGATTATCACGGCCTTGCGCCAGGCCTCGGCGTTTGACCTGTATCGACTGCGCTGGGCGATCGACCGTCAGTTGGATGATCCGCGCTGGATCCTGGCGGTACACGCCCGTGTGCATCTGGGACAGACGGTGGACTTTTACGATCCACGTGACAACGTCATGCACTCGGGCATCGTTGCCGAACTCCGTCGCAAGCACGTGGTGCTGCAACTGCCGACGGGAAACCGCATCTTGGTCGAGTACGCCTCGATCAATCTCGACGGCGTGGATGCCGATATCCGGGAGCAACCCAGGCAAGGACTCGGTCGTCACGAGGTCCGCGTCGGCGATGTCGTGGGCTTCCAGGATCGCGACCGTCGTCCGCGTCAGGGCACCATCCTGCGGCTCAACGACAAAACCGTCACGCTGCAATCGGAGACGATGCAATGGCGTGTCGGCTATACCTTGCTTCATCGTGTGATACAGAGCGGCTGAACCACTCGATGTGTCCTCGCCGGGCGCTTACGCTTTATCAGCACGCTCGGTTCCTATCGAACCATGATCCGTCGGCCTTCGTATGCGCCTGCCGAGGTAACGACGAAGATATTGCGATGATGACTCGCGTTAACGAAAGTTTTTGCGAGGCTCGCTAGAATCGGCCGTATCCCCCTCAATACAAACACGAATGACGACTTCCCATCCAGGCCGCCTCGGCCCCTTGTCGCACCTGATTTTCTCCTCGCGCTGGCTGCAGTTGCCCCTGTACCTTGGCCTCATCGTGGCCCAGGGCATTTATGTGGTGCAGTTCCTGCGCGAGCTGTGGCACTTGATGGAGACCACGCTGTTCCACAACGGCATCGACGCTTCGGGTGGAACCGAAACTGCCGAGGCGACGATCATGCTGACCGTGCTGGGTCTGATCGACGTGGTGATGATCTCGAACCTGCTGGTGATGGTAATCGTGGGAGGCTACGAAACGTTCGTTTCGCGTCTGCGGCTTGAAGGGCATCCGGATCAACCCGAATGGCTGTCGCACGTGAATGCCACCGTGCTGAAGGTGAAGCTGGCGATGGCCATCATCGGCATTTCCTCGATCCACCTGCTCGCCACCTTCATCAAGGCGCGCAGCATGGACGGCGACACCATCATGTGGCAGATCCTGTTGCACCTGACTTTCGTGATCTCGGCGGTGGCGCTTGCCTACATCGACAAGCTGACCCAGCCCGTCGGCAAGCACGCCGGGGCGCACTGAACGCGGACGGTCGAGGCACGGCGATCGCTCCACGCATCGGCCACTTGATACTCTTCGCCGATGGGTTCCTGGGCGACGGGTCCGCGCGAAAGGAAGTACCGTGGTGCAACGTTACGTACTGGCGATAGATCAGGGCACGACCAGCTCGCGCGCGATGCTGTTCGACCAAGCCGGTACCGTTGCGGGTTTGGCGCAACGCGAGTTGCACCAGATATTCCCGCAGCCGGGCTGGGTGCAGCACGATCCACAGGAGATTCTGGCCAGCGTGCTGGAGACGGTCGGCAACGCGCTGGCCGCGGCACGGGTAAGTGCCAACGAACTGGCCGGCATCGGCATCACCAACCAGCGCGAGACCGCCGTGGTATGGGACCGCCATACCGGCCAGCCGGTCTACAACGCGATCGTGTGGCAGTCGCGGCAGAGCCTGGCGATCTGCGAGCGGCTGGAAGCGGACGGCTACGCACGCATGGTGCGCGAAAAGACCGGCTTGCTGATCGATGCCTACTTTTCCGGCAGCAAGATCCGCTGGATCCTCGATCACGTAGCGGGCGCCCGTGCGCGTGCGCAGCGAGGCGATCTGCTGTTCGGCACGATCGACAGCTGGCTGATCTGGAACCTCAGTGGCGGCAAGCTGCATGTCACGGATATCAGCAACGCCGCACGCACGCTGCTGTTCGATATTCATGCGCGATGCTGGGACGACGAACTGCTGCGCATGCTGGATATTCCACAAAACATGTTGCCGCAAGTGCGTTCGTGCAGTGAAGTCTACGGCCATACCGTGGCGTTGCCGGGTTTGCCGGCAGGCATACCGATCAGCGGCGTGGCCGGCGATCAGCAGGCGGCCTTGTTCGGCCAGGCCTGTTTCGAGCCGGGGATGGCCAAGAACACCTACGGCACCGGCTGTTTCATGCTGATGAATACCGGCACGCGGGCCGTGCCATCACGGCATGGCTTGTTGACCACGATCGCCTGGGAGGTGGACGGCACGGTCGAGTACGCGCTGGAAGGCAGCATCTTCGTCGCCGGCTCGGTAGTGCAGTGGTTGCGCGATGGCTTGCACATGCTGCAGCACGCTAGCGATTCGCAGCTGTGTGCGGAGAGCGTGCCTTCGAGCGAGGGGGTGTATCTGGTGCCGGCATTCGTGGGGCTGGGTGCGCCTTACTGGCGCAGCGACGTGCGTGGCGCGATGTTTGGATTGTCGCGCGGTACCCGCAAGGAACATGTGGTGCGCGCGGCGCTCGAGTCGATGGCCTACCAGTCGCGCGATGTGCTGGCCGCGATGGAGGCGGACGCCGGCATTCCGTTGAAAGAGTTGCGTGCCGACGGCGGTGCGATCGCCAATGACTTCATGGCGCAGTTCCAGAGCGACATGCTCGGTGTGCCGGTGCTGCGCCCGCGAGTGGCCGAGACCACCGCGCTGGGCGCGGCCTATCTGGCGGGACTCGCGGTGGGGTTCTGGGAAAGCCGCGCGCAGATCGCGGCGTTGTGGCAGGTGGACAGACGCTTTGAGCCGACGATGGACGAAGCCACCCGGCAACGCCTGTATCGCGGCTGGCAGGACGCAGTGAACGCGACCATCGGTTTTCGCGTCGACTGATGCAAACGAGGCTCCCTGTCGGGAGCGTCGTCGTCCAGCCGCCGGCGCAACGGTCAGTCCAGTGCGTAACCGAACTGGTCGAGGAATTCCGCAGCGAACTCGGCGTAGCTGAAACGCTGGTTCTGCGTGCCGGGATGTTCGACTTTCAGCGCGCCCATCAGCGAAGCCATGCGGCCGACCGTCGGCCAGTCCTTGTTGCCCATGATGCCGAAGATCATGCCGGCCCGATACGCATCGCCGCAGCCGGTGGGGTCCACGATCTGGCGTTCGCGCGCCGGCGGAATGTGATGGGTCTCGCCGTCGACGTGGATGATCGAGCCGCGCGGACCCTGGGTCACGACATACGCGGTCACCTGGGCGGCGATCTCGGCGGCGCTCCAGCCGGTCCGCGTCTGCAGCAGCTGCGACTCGTAGTCGTTGACGATCACATAGGTCGACTTGGCGATCATCGAGCGGAATTCGTCGCCGCTGAACAAGGGCATCGCCTGGCCCGGATCGAAGATGAACGGCACGCCGCGCTCGGCGAACTCGTTGACGTGCTGCAGCATCGCTTCGCGGCCGTCGGGCGCGACGATCGCGATGTCGATCTGCGGGATGTCGCGCACGTGGTTTTCCTGTGCGCTGGACATCGCGCCCGGATGGAAGGCGGTGATCTGATTGTTGTCCAGGTCGGTGGTGATGAAGCACTGCGGCGTGAACTGGTCCTCGAATTCGCGCACGCAATCGAGCCGGATGCCGCAATGCTCCAGATGCTTGCGATAGGGTGCGAAGTCCTGCCCCACGGCGGCCACGGGCAGCGGATCGCCGCCGAGCAGCTTGAGGTTATAGGCGATATTGCCGGCACAACCGCCGAATTCGCGGCGCATCCGCGGGACCAGAAACGACACGTTCAGAATATGCATCTGATCGGGCAGGATGTGATTTTTGAACTGGTCCTGGAACACCATGATGGTGTCGTAGGCCAGCGATCCGCAGATGACGGCAGGCATGATGTGCGGGAGTCCCCGGGCAAGGTGGCAGAGGCCGCGCGCGCCGCGATCGGCGATGGCCGAACCGGAATGCCGCGGTCAAAGCGTGGAATCCTACCGCCATATGTCTGTGTTGGCGACTTTCCGCAGCCATGCACAGCTCACTTCGAGGTGCAGGAAATGTGCTTAGGGCAGTGTTGTGAAAGGATTTCTTAACGTTATTGTCCTTGCGCATGCGGGTCACGCTGACTAGACTGGCGAGCTTACTTTTTAGCCAAGCCGACCCACGGCGGACCCATGTTCAAGAAGTTTCGCGGGATCTTTTCCAACGACATCTCCATCGACCTCGGCACGGCCAATACGCTGATCTATGTACGCGGCCAGGGCATCGTCCTGAACGAGCCGTCGGTGGTGGCGATTCGCCAGGATCGGGGTCCCGGTGGTCCGCGCACCATTGCCGCGGTCGGCAGCGACGCCAAGCGCATGCTTGGCCGCACACCGGGCAACATCGCCACGGTGCGTCCGATGAAGGACGGCGTGATCGCCGACTTCACCATGACCGAGGCGATGCTGCAGCACTTCATCAAGCAGGTGCACAAGTCGCGTTTCCTGCGGCCTAGCCCGCGCGTGCTGGTCTGCGTGCCGTGCGGCTCCACCCAGGTCGAGCGCCGCGCGATCAAGGAATCGGCGGAAGGCGCCGGCGCGCGCGATGTATTCCTGATCGAGGAGCCGATGGCCGCGGCGATCGGCGCCGGCATTCCCGTGCACGAGGCGCGTGGTGCGATGGTGCTGGATATCGGCGGCGGCACCTCCGAGGTGGCGGTGATCTCGCTCAACGGCATCGTCTATTCGCAGTCGGTGCGCGTCGGTGGCGATCGCTTCGACGAGGCCATCATCAATTACGTGCGGCGCAACCACGGCACCTTGATCGGCGAATCCACCGCAGAAAAGATCAAGCTGCAGATCGGCTGCGCATTCCCGCAGAGCGAGGTCAAGGAGATCGAGATCTCCGGGCGCAATCTCGCCGAAGGCGTGCCGCGCATGTTCACGATCAACTCCAACGAGATCCTCGAGGCGCTGCACGAGCCGCTCGCCGGCATCGTGGCGGCGGTCAAGTCGGCACTGGAGCAGACTCCGCCGGAGCTGTGCTCCGACGTGGCCGAGCGTGGCATCGTGCTGACCGGCGGCGGCGCATTGCTGCGTGACCTGGATCGGCTGATCTCGGAGGAGACCGGCCTGCATGTGCAGGTGGCGGACGATCCGCTGACCTGCGTGGCGCGCGGTGGCGGCAAGGCGCTGGAGCTGATCGATCAGCACGGCAGCGACTTCTTCGCACCCGAATAACCCACGCTAGGCAGGGGCGGCCATGGCGCGCACGCGCGACGAATCCTCGCCTCTGTTCGCCGGCAATGCGGCCGGCACGCTGCGGCTGATGGTCTATCTCGCACTGGCCGTGGTGCTGATGGTGCTCGACCATCGCAACGGTTGGCTGTGGCGCCTGCGCTACGCTGCGTCGGCGGTGGTGGAACCGGTATATCGGCTTGCCGGTTTGCCGGCCGAGGGCGTGCGCACCATGAGCGTGGCGTTCGCCGACCGCCAGCGGCTGACCGAGCAGAACCAGCGGCTGCGCGAAGACCTCCTGCTGGCCAATGCCAAGTTGAACCGGATGGCCGCGGTCGCCGAGCAGAATCAGCGGCTGAAGGAGCTGCTCGATACCCAGCACAGCCTGGATCTCAACGTGCAGCTGGCACGCGTGATCGGAGTGGATCTGGGCGCTTACCGATACCGGCTGACCTTGAACATGGGTGCCCGCGACGGCGTAAAGCCAGGTCAGCCGGTGATCGATGCGCATGGCGTGATGGGTCAGGTCAAAGAGGTGTTGCCGACGACTTCGGTGGTGATGCTGATCACCGATCCGGCACACGCCGTTCCGGTGGTGATCGAGCGCTCGGGCTTGCGCACGGTGGCTTACGGCTCGCGCGACGGCGATCAGCTCGCGTTGCCCACTATTCCCCTGGCGGCCGACGTGCGCGCGGGCGACAAGCTGCTTACCTCCGGTATCGGCGGCCGCTTTCCGCCCGGCTTCCCGGTGGGCGAGATCGTTTCGGTGGCGCCGGCAGCCACCGGCATGTTCCAGGTGGCGCTGGCACGGCCCGCGGCGGATATCGACCGCAGCGAAGATGTGTTGCTGCTGCACGATCAGGCCGAACCGGACGGGCCGCCGGCGCCGGTCAAGCCGATGGGACCACCTCGCGAACTGATGCCGAGCGGTGGCGCAGCGCCGGCGACGACATCCTCGGTCCGGTCGGCACCGCCTGCCGCCGGCGGGGTGCCCCAATGAACAAGCAGCGCCTGAGCCTGTGGTGGTTCGTCGGCACGCTGGTGTTTGCTCTGCTCTCGATGCTGGTGCCGCTGCCCGCTGTGCTGGAGCCGTTCAAGCCGTACTGGCCTGCACTGGTCCTGCTGTACTGGTCGCTGGAGTCGGAGGACCGGGTCAATCTGGGTCTGGCATTCTTGGTCGGGCTGGGTGCGGACCTTTTCAACGGCGTGGTGCTGGGCGAGCAGGCCTTGCGCCTTTGCGCGCTGGTCTTCATCGCACTGCGCTTCCGTTCGCGGCTGCGTTTCTTCCCGATGTGGCAGCAGACCCTCGCGGTGCTGGCGTTGCTGTTGAACGACCGCATCCTGGTGCTGATCATACGCGTGCTCGCCGGGGCGTCGCTGCCGCCGGCCAGCTGGTGGATCGCGCCGTTCGTCGGTGCGGTGCTGTGGCCGTTCCTGTTCTTGCTGCTCGACGACCTGCGCGCGCGTCTGCGGATTCAATAAGACATGATCCAGTGACATGAAGATCCGGCGATCGATCAAGGACCCGCGCGGCGAAAGCGAACTGTTCCGGCGTCGCGCGGTGATGGGTTTCGTGCTGCTGCTGCTCGGTCTTTGCCTGCTGGTCAGCCGCTACATGGTGCTGCAGGTGACGCGCCACAACGAGTTTGTCGCCCGCTCGACCAGCAACAGCGTCAAGCCGCGGGTGATTCCTCCGGCCCGCGGGTTGATCTACGACCGCAACGGCGTCCTGCTGGCCGACAATGTGCCGGCGTTCCGGCTGGAGGTGGTGCCCGAGCAGGTCAAGGACATGCCGGCCCTGCTGGCCAGGCTGGGCAACGTGGTGCCGCTGAGTCAGGACGATCTGGACGCGTTCAAGAAGCAGCTCGCGCAGAGCCGGCGCTTCGAAAGCGTGCCGCTGAAGATGCGCCTGACCGAGGATGAGATCGACCGCTTCGCGGTGAACCGCTGGCGTTTTCCAGGGGTGGACGTGGTGCCTTACCTGACCCGGCGCTATCCGCTGGGCGGACTGTTCGCGCATGTGGTGGGCTATGTCAGCCGCATCGACGCCGACGACCTCGATCGGCTTGATCCGGCGCGCTACAAGGGCACCAGCCATGTCGGCCGCAGCGGCATCGAGCGGTCCTACGAGGATGTGCTGCACGGCACCCCGGGCTACGAGCTGGTGGAGGTGAATGCCGATGGGCGCACCCAGCGCGTGTTGCAGACGCATCCGCCGATACCCGGCAAGAATCTTTACCTGAGCATCGACGCACGCATGCAAAAGGCCGCCGAAGCCGCTTTCGCCGGTCGACCAGGCGCCGCCGTGGCGATCGATCCGCGCAACGGCCAGGTGCTGGCGATGGTCAGCGTGCCCACGTTCGATCCCAACCTGTTCGTCAACGGCATCAGTCAGGCCGATTACAGCGGGTTGATCAACGATCCGGACAAGCCGCTGGTCGACCGCGTGCTGAAGGGCGTCTATCCACCGGGTTCCACGGTGAAACCGTTTCTTGCGCTGGGCGGACTCGAGTACGGCGTGCGTCGCCCCGGGGATACGGTGCTGTCCACGGGGCAGTTCTGCCTGCCCGGGCAGACGCGCTGCTATCGCGACGACACCCGCGGCGGCGACGGCACGGTCGACATGGTGCGTGCGATCGAGAAGTCGACCAATACCTACTTCTACAAGCTGGCGCTGGATCTGGGCATCGACCGGCTGAGCGCCTGGATGAGCCGCTTCGGCTTCGGAGGCAAGACCGGCATCGACCTGCTCGGCGAATCCGAAGGCGTGCTGCCCTCGCGCGAGTGGAAGGCCCGGCACAGCAAGTTCGGCTGGTTTCCCGGCGAAACCGTGATCGCCGGCATCGGGCAGGGCTACTGGGCGGTGACTCCGTTGCAGATTGGTCATGCCGTGGCCACCCTGGCCGGACGTGGCGTGCCTTATCAGCCGCGGCTGGTGATGGCCACCAAGGGGGCGGCCGATGCACAACCGCTGCCACTGGCCAATCCACCCACGGGCCCGTCGCTGATCAGCAAGGCTTCCAACTGGGACGTGATCAACGAGGGCATGCGGGCGGTGATTACCGGCGGTACCGGCAAGGACGCGAGGCTGAACGACGGCTTCCCGTATCTGATCGCCGGCAAGAGCGGCACCGCCGAGCGTTTCTCGCGTACGTCGAACGCCTATAACACCAACAAGAACACGGCTTATCTGGCGACGCGCCATCGCGCATGGTTCGAGGCCTACACGCCCGCGGACGACCCGCAGATCGCCGCCGCCGTCGTCCTCGAAGCGGGGGCATGGGGCGCCTCGGATGCAGGTCCCATCGTGCGCAAGATCTTTGATGCCTGGGTGGTCGCCAAGGGCGGCGCGCAACCGGTGGATACACCGTTGCCCACGCCGGCGACGCCGTCGAGCAATGCCACCGTGCCGGTCGAAGACCTGCCGGCGGAACCATCCAGCGGCGACGGAGCGACGCCATGATCGGGACCATGCAAGTGCGTCTGCGCCGCTTCCTGCGCCGCATCATGACCCGGCCGCGGGTCGATCTTCCGCTGGCCCTTGGCCTGTTCGCGCTGGCGACGGTCGGCCTGATCACGCTGTACAGCGCCGGCGATGAAAGTCTCGCGCTGGTCGGCGGCCAGGCCGCGCGCTTCGTGCTGGGCGGCGTGTTGTTGCTGCTGATCTCGCGCATCCCGCCGTCGACGTTGCGCAACTGGACGCCATGGCTGTATGCCGGCAGCACCGCATTGCTGGTGGTGGTGGCGGTGCTCGGCGAAGGACGCGGTGCGAACCGCTGGCTGAACCTGGGCGTGATGCGCTTTCAGCCGTCCGAACTGCTCAAGCTGACGATGCCGATGATGGTTGCCTGGTACCTGCACCCGCGCCAGTTGCCGCCGCGCTGGAAGGACATCGCCATGGTCGGACTGCTGATCGCGATACCGGCCGCGCTGATCGCCAAACAGCCGGATCTCGGCACGGCGCTGCTGGTCAGCGCCGCCGGCGCGTTCGCGCTGTTTCTGTCGGGCATGGCATGGTGGCGGATCGGCCTGCTGATCGGTGCGGTGGGCGGCATGATTCCGGTCGGCTGGCACTTCCTGCATCAATACCAGCGCGACCGCGTGCTGACCTTGCTCAATCCGGAATCCGATCCGCTGGGCAATGGCTGGCACATCATCCAGTCGCAAATCGCGGTGGGTTCCGGCGGCATCTTCGGCAAAGGCTGGCAGCACAGCACGCAGTCGCGGCTGGACTTCCTGCCCGAACACACCACCGACTTCATCTTCGCGGTGTTTTCCGAGGAGTTCGGGCTGGTCGGCGTATGCGCCTTGTTCGCGCTGTATGCATTCATCATCGGCCGCTGCCTGTGGATCGCGATGGAGGCGCGCGACACCTACTCGCGCCTGCTCGCCGGTGCGATCGGCATGAGTTTCTTCGTCTACGTGTTCGTCAACGGCGGCATGGTCGCCGGGATGCTGCCGGTGGTCGGCGTGCCGATGCCGATGATCAGTTACGGCGGTACCTCGGCGGTGTCGCTGCTGGTCGGTTTCGGTGTGTTGATGTCGATCCATGCCAATCGCAAGATGCACCTGTGAACACAGCCATTGCGCCGCCCGCGTTCGGCCCGAAGTTGCCCCGGCGTGCGTGTTAGGCTTTCGATGACATCGTTTTCTGCGAGCGAAGCCTGCACATGACTGCCACTCCTGCGCCGCGCGCGGCCCGTTTTCTCGCCATCCTCGGCTTGTTCTGGGTGGCTGCGCCGGCGCTGGCGGCGACCCATCCCGGTCAGGCCGAGCTGGTGCGCGAAGTGGCGAGCGAGACCGGCAAGGATCCGCGGGCGCTGAACAGCTTGCTGGATGGCGCGCAGATGCAGCAAAGCATCCTCGATGCAATCAACCGCCCGGCCGAGAGCAAGCCGTGGAAGGATTACCGGCCGATCTTCCTGACCGACCTGCGTATCAGCGACGGCATCGCGTTCTATCGCCAACACCGCGCGCTGCTGGAGCAGATCGGCAAGCAGTACGGCGTGGCCCCGCAGTACATCGTGGCGATCGTCGGCGTGGAAACCAATTACGGCCGCATCACCGGCAAGTACAAGGTGCTCGACGCGCTGGTCACCCTGGGTTTGTACTACCCGCCGCGGGCGACATTTTTTCGCAACGAGCTGAAGGTCCTGCTGGAACTCCCGGACAGCCATCTGGCCGGCCCGCTGGACACGCTGACAGGCTCCTATGCCGGCGCGCAGGGCTGGGGCCAGTTCATGCCCGACAGCATCCGCGACTTCGGCGTCGATGCCGATGGCGACGGTCGCATCGACCTGCAGAACTCGCTGCCGGACATCTTCGCCAGCGTTGCCAACTACTTCGCGCAGCACGGCTGGGTCGATGGCGGTCCGGTGGCGGCGCGGGCGCAGCCGGATGCGGCGGCGCGGCCGATCGCGGTGCAGGACGCCAATCCGCAGTGGCCGCTGGAGCAGCTCGAGGCGTGGGGCTACGCGCCGCTGCAAGCGCTGTCGCCGGCGCAACCCACCAGTCTGCAGACGCTGGTCGGTCCGAGCGGACCGGAGTACTGGTTCACCTTCCAGAATTTCTATGTGATCACGCGCTACAACCGCAGCCCGCTCTATGCGATGGCGGTCGATCAGCTGGCGACTGCCATCGCCGCCGGCGTGGCGCAGGCGGATGCTGCGCCATGAGGCTGGCGGCCGCGGCGCTGCTGCTGCTGCTGGCCATGACGATGTTGCTGGCCGGCTGCGGCGGCGCGCGAACGAAGCCTTACCATGGCGAGGGCGATCGGCAGCGGCCGGGTCGGACAGGTGGCGCCGGCGGCGACGGTTTTCGCGACGATCTCAGCAAGTCGCAGGACAGCCGCTACCGCGATGGCAGCGACAGCGTGCCGGACGACGTGCCGGACGTGAGCAAGCTGGTCGAGCCAGTGCCGAAGGTCGAGCCGCGTTCGCTGTACGGCAACAAGTCGCCGTATACCGTGCTGGGACATACGTACAACGTGCTGCCCAGCGCGCGCGGCTACGACGAGCGCGGCATCGCCTCGTTCTACGGCAACAAGTTCCACGGCTACAAGACCTCCAGCCTGGAAACCTACGACATGTACGGGTTCAGCGCCGCCAGCACCACGCTGCCGCTGCCCAGCTATGCGCGGGTCACCAATCTCGAGAACGGCAAGAGCGTGATCGTGCGAGTCAACGATCGCGGCCCGTTCCACCAGAACCGGGTGATCGACCTCTCCTACGCGGCCGCGGTGAAAATCGGCATCTGGCCCAAGGGCACAGGGTTGGTCGAGGTGCGCGGCATCGATCCGGCCCATCCTGCGCAGGAACTGCCGCCGGCAGCTGTGGTCCCATCCGCACACCCGGGCATCTACTTGCAGGTGGGCGCGTTCTCGGATGCGGACAATGCCGAGCGGCTCGCCCAGCGCCTGCGCCAGGCCAATCTCGGCGACGTGCAGGTAATGAACGCCGACGTCAACGGCCGCCGCGTGCGGCGGGTTCGGGTCGGGCCGCTGGCGGACGTGGATCGCGCCGATCAGGTCAGCGCCCGGATCGAAGGCATGGGGCTGCCGCGGCCTCAGGTCGCGGTAGACTGAGCGGGATTTGTGTACCCCTTTTTAATCACTCGGCAGGTTTTTTGCCGATATTTCAGAGACTGGACTGAACAACCCGATGAACTTTCTCCGCCGTAGCCTGATTCCGTTCGCCGCCACCGTGTTGCTGGCTGGTGTCGCCATTGCCCAGACGCCGCCGCATCCATCGCCGGTGCCGCGCCCGGTGGTGCCCGAGGCGCCGGTGCCGCCGCCGCCGGATGTCGACGGCAAGGCGTGGGTGCTGATGGACTACGCCACTGGCCAGATCCTCGCCAGCAAGGAGCCGGACCTGCGTGTCGAGCCCGCCTCGATCACCAAGATCATGACCGATTACGTGGTATCGGCCGAAGTCGCCAACGGCAAGATCCACATGACCGATCCGGTCACCATCAGCGAGCACGCCTGGCGCTCCGGCGGCGGTGCCACCGATGGCTCCACCAGCTTCCTCAAGCTCAACAGCCAGGTGCCGCTGCAGGACTTGCTGAAGGGCATGATCATCCAGTCCGGCAACGACGCCGCGATCGCGCTGGCCGAGCACGCCGCGGGTTCCGAACAGGCTTTCGCCGGCTTGATGAACGCGTATGCCAAGCAGCTCGGCATGGCGAACTCGAACTTCGAGAACGCTTCCGGCTACCCGATCGCCAATCACTACACCACCGCACACGACATCGCGATCCTGTCGCGTGCGCTGATCCACGATTTCCCCGAGGACTATGCGATCTCCGCGATCAAGCAGTTCGAATGGAATGGCATCAAGCAGGGCAACCGCAATACCTTGCTGTGGCGCGATCCGAGCGTGGACGGCATCAAGACAGGCCACACGCAGGCAGCCGGCTACTGCCTGGCCGCCTCGGCCAAGCAGGGCGAGGAGCGCATGATCGCGATCGTGATGGGTGCCAGCAGCGAAAAGGCGCGTGCCGATTCGGCGATGGCGCTGCTCAACTACGGCTTCCGTTTCTACGAGACCCACAAGCTGTACGATGCCAGCAAGCCACTGGCCACGCCGCGGCTGTGGAAAGGCGAGGCGAACCAGTTGCCGCTGGGCGTCGCCGACAGCGTGCTGGTCACCGTCAAGCGCGGAGAATACGACCAGCTGAAAGCCACCATGGACATTCCGGCCACGCTGATCGCGCCATTCAAGAAAGGTCAGCAGGTTGGCACGCTGCGCATCACGCTGGTCGGCCAGCCGGTGCAGAGCGTGCCGCTGATCGCCTTGAACGATGCACCGCAGGGCGGCTTCTTCTCGCGTCTGTGGGACAGCATCATGCTGTGGTTCCACAGCGACAAGAAGGCCGTTGCGGAGGCGCCGGCGAAGAGCACGGACGCGAAATAATGCAACCGATCGATTTCAGCAAGGCGAAGCAGGACGGCAAGGGCTTCCAGTTCCCCGGCGAGTTCGAGATCACCGCGGTCGGCAGCGCCAGCGCGAACCTGCCGACCCACGTGCCGCAACTGCTGGAGCGTGCCGGCCTGCACGTGCTGCACGAGAGCGTGCGGCACCGGCATTCCGGCGCCGGCAACTTCGTCTCGGTCACGGTGAGCTTTCGCTGCGACACCCGCGAACAGTACGAAGCGGCCCACGCCGCACTGCGCGCGAGCCCGGATATCCGTTACACGTTGTGACCGCTTGCGGAAAAACAATAGTGGGAGCGACTTCAGTCGCGATCGCTTTTCGGCAAAAACCGGAAGCATCGCGACTGAAGTCGCTCCCACAGATCGATCCAGACATTTCCTGAAGGTCAAGCTGTATGTCGTTGCCGCTGAAAATTCGCCGCCTTGGTCGCCAGCCATATGCGGCGACCTGGAAGGCGATGAGCGCGTTCACCGACAACCGCACCGCCAATACGGCCGATGAGCTGTGGCTGCTGGAACACGATCCGGTGTTCACCCTCGGCCAGGCTGGCAAGATGGAGCACGTGCTGGCACCGGGCGATATCCCGGTGGTGCCGGTCGACCGCGGCGGCCAGGTGACGTATCACGGCCCTGGCCAGATCGTCGGCTATCCGCTGATCGACCTGCGCCGGGCCGGTGTCGGCGTGCGCGAGCTGGTCAATCGGATCGAGCAGTCGCTGATCGACACACTGGCGCACTGGAACGTCGTGGCGGCGCGGCGCGAGGGCGCGCCCGGCGTATACGTGGCGGATGCCAAGGTCGCCGCGCTGGGGTTGCGCGTGCGGCGCGGCTGCAGCTTCCACGGGCTGGCCTTCAACGTGGCCATGGACCTGGAGCCGTTTCATCGCATCAACCCTTGCGGTTACAAGGGTTTGGCGGTCACACAGCTGCTAGACTTGGGCGGTCCGTCGCAGCTGGCAACGGTCGAGGACGTGCTGGTGGAGGAGTTCTGCCGCCAGTTCGGCTTTGCCGCCGAGCCAGCTGCCCCCGTCTTACCCGAACTCCCCGCTCGTGCAGCGGTCTGAGCTGTCTACATGAGCGAAATCTCCACCTCTTCCTCCAAGGTCATCCCGGTCACCGTCGTCAGCGGTGCGCCTGCCGGCGAAAAGCAGATCGGCAACGACAAGATCGCGCTGAATCGCGCCGGCTTCGATACCGCCGTGCCGATGCTGCGCAAGCCGTCGTGGATCCGCGTACGCCTGCCGCAAGGCAACGCCGTGCAGCAGCTGAAGGCGCGCCTGCGCGAGAACGCGCTGGTCACGGTATGCGAAGAGGCGTCGTGCCCGAACATCCACGAATGTTTCAGCAAGGGCACCGCGACGTTCATGATTCTCGGCGAGGTATGCACGCGCCGCTGCTCGTTCTGCGATGTGGCGCATGGCCGCCCGGTCGCGCCGGATCCGCTGGAGCCGGCGCGGCTGGCCGAAACGATCCGCGACATGCGGCTGAAGTACGTGGTGATCACCTCGGTCGACCGCGACGATCTGCGCGACGGCGGCGCCGAACATTTCGCGGCATGCATCCGCGCCACGCGCCATGCCAGCCCGAACATCAAGATCGAGATCCTCACGCCCGATTTCCGCGGCAAGGGCCGCATGGAGCGCGCGCTCGAAGTGCTCAAGGACTTCCCGCCGGACGTGTTCAACCACAATCTGGAAACCGTGCCGCACCTATACCGCGAAGTGCGTCCGGGCGCCGACTACCAGTGGTCGCTGGACCTGCTCAAGCGCTTCAAGGCGCAGCATCCCGAGGTGCCGACCAAGTCCGGCATCATGCTGGGCCTGGGCGAAACCTGGGATCAGGTGATCGAGACCATGGGCGATTTACGCTCCCATGACGTCGAGATGATCACCATAGGCCAATACTTGCAGCCCACACCCCACCATCACCCCGTGGTGCGCTACTGGACTCCCGAAGAATTCGAGGCGCTGCGCGAAGCCGGTGAGGCGATGGGTTTCCATCACGTCGCCTCCGGTCCGCTGGTGCGTTCGTCCTATCACGCCGACCTGCAAGCCCATGCAGCCGGTGTCACCGAGTCAGCCTGAGAGCCTTCATGAAATTTCGTCCTGCACTGCTCCTGTTGCTTGCCCTAGTCACCGCGACCTGCGCCTCCGCGCAGTCGGCGGCCGATCTCGGTGCCGGCAGCACAGGCCGCAAGGCGGCCACCTGGCCGCTCACCCCCACCACCAGCGAGGCGCAGGCCGCGCAACTGTCGGCGCGCTTCCTGACCCGCTTCCACTACGACGCGCAGCCGCTCGACGATGCGATGTCGGCGCGCATCTTCAAGGCCTACTTCAAGCTGCTCGACAGCGAGAAGGTGTTCTTCACCCAGGCCGACATGGCGAAGTTCGCGCCGCTGAAGACCGAACTCGATGACGCGATCTGGAATCAGGACCTGTCCGCGCCGTTCTCGATATTCAACCTGTACGTGCAGCGTGCGGTGGAACGCATGACTTATGCGCGCGGCATGCTCAAGAAGGGTTTCGATTTTTCCGTCGACGAAAACTATACGTTCGACCGCGACCATGCCGACTGGCCCAAAGACCAGGCCGAGCTGGACACGCTATGGCGCCAGCGCACCAAGAACGACTGGTTGCGCCTGAAGCTGGCCGGCAAGAACGACGACGACATCCGCAAGACGCTGGACAAGCGTTATGCCGGCTACATCGAGCGGGTCAAGCAGCTCGACGGCGAGGACGCGTTCCAGACATTCATGACTGCGTACGCCGAAACCACCGACCCGCATACCGATTACCTTGGCCCGCGTGCGGCGGAAAACTTCGACATCCAGATGAAGCTGTCGCTGGAAGGCATTGGCGCCCAGCTGCAGGCACGCGACGATTACACGGTGATCTTCACCCTGGTGCCAGGCGGTCCGGCGATCAAGTCCGGCAAGCTCAAGCCCGGCGACCGCATCGTCGCGGTGGGGCAGGGCGACAGCGGTCCGCTCACCGACGTGATCGGCTGGCGGCTGGACGATGTGGTCAATCGCATCCGCGGCAAGAAAGACACCACCGTGCGGCTGGAGATCCTGCCGGCCGATGCCGGTCTGGACGGCAAGCACGAGATCGTCACCCTGGTGCGCAAGAAAGTCAGCATCGAGGATTCGGCGGCGAAGAAGAAGATCATCGACATCAAGGACGGCGACGTCACCCGCAAGATCGGCGTGATCGAGCTGCCCTCGTTCTACTCCGACTTCGGTGCGCGCAGCGAGGGCGACAAGAACTTCAAGAGCGCCACCCGCGACGTGGCCAAGCTGCTCGGCGAGCTCAAGACCGCCGGCGTGCAAGGTATCGTGGTCGATCTTCGCAACAACGGCGGCGGCTCGCTGGCCGAGGCCAATTCGCTGACCGGCCTGTTCATCGACAAGGGGCCGGTGGTCCAGGTGCGCGACTCCAAGGGCCAGGTCGAGGTACAGGGCGACGACGACCCGGGCATGGCATGGAGCGGTCCGCTGGCGGTGCTGGTCAACCGCGGTACGGCATCGGCGTCGGAGATCTTCTCCGCGGCGATCCAGGACTACCACCGCGGCCTGGTCGTCGGCGAGCCGACGTTCGGCAAGGGCACCGTGCAGAACCTGGTCGATCTGGACCGTTTTTCGCAGAACGACAGCGAGAAGCCGCAGCTCGGCGAGCTGAAGATGACCATCCAGGAATTCTTCCGCATCAACGGCGGCTCCACCCAGCTGAAGGGTGTGACGCCGGACATCGCTTTCCCGAAGAACGGTGACGACAAGGACTTCGGCGAGTCGACCTACGACAACGCGTTGAAGTGGACGCAGATTCCGCCGGCCGACTACCAGCCGGTGGCGAACCTCAATGCCTATCTGCCGCAGCTGCTGCAGATGCATGACCAACGCGTGGCGAAATCGCCCTCCTGGAAACTGATGCTCGACGAGCTGGCGCAATACAAGGCCATGCGCGCCAAGACCTCGATCTCGCTGAATTTCGCCTCGCGCGAGGCCGAGCGCAAGCAGCAGGATGCGATCCAGTCCGATTTCCGCGCGCGGCACAAGGCCATCGACGGTACCGACGCCTTGCTGAGCGACGAGCAGAGCCGCCTGGACGACGGCCTCAACGCGAACGAGCGCAGCCTGAAGAGCGAGCTCAAGCAGGAAAGCGATGCGAAGAAGGCGAAGGACGTGCAGCTCAACGAAACCGCGCACATCCTGTTCGACGCGGTAGGCCTGGTCAAGGCCGATCCGAAGCTGGCCGCCGAAGTGTTGCCGTATGGCGGCAGGTTCTCCGCCACGGCGGCGGTGGCGCCGCCGGCCGCCGCACCGGTCGTGCATTGAGTTTCATCGCGTGACGGTCAACGAAGGCAGCGCTCCGGCGCTGCCTTCGTTTTTGGGCGATGCCTGGGCCTAGGCTTCCAGCGCGCGATAGCTGAAATCGCGAACGAGGATGCTTCCCTCGTCGGCGCCGTAGATGCCCAGCTTGAGGCTGAGGAAACTGCCGAAGACATTGTGATGGATGCCCGAGACTTCCATCCGCAGTCCGTGGAGGACCCAGGTTTCTCCGCCGTCGTGCGAGTAGTGATAGGTCACCACGTTGCGGTCGTTGGTCAGCCTGATGCGGACGCTGGAGGTCTGCATCGACTGTCGCGCCCACAGCTGTTCGCCCGCATACTCGAAGGTCTTCATGTGGTCGGGCGTGAAGCCGACGCCGACGAAGGCCTTCGCGTCGTAGAACAGCAGCAGCCCGCCTTCGGCCTTGCCGGCCAGGTCGATCGTGACCTCGGCGACATACCCACGATCGCCCACCGTGCACACCAGCGGCGAACTGTCGGCGGGCGAGCTTCCCTTGGCCGCGATGCGCAGGCCGTGTCGCTCATACGCGGCGCGGCGCATCTCGTCCGGCACCGGATCGTGGAAGCACCACTGGACCCCGAACCTGTTCTTGCGGAAATCGTCCGACAGCGCGACGCGGGCCGGCGTGGGGCGACCGCCGCGGGGCTTGGGCAGCGCTTTCGACAGATCGCCTCCGATGGCGCGGAACCAGCCGTCGTCGGTCCACTCGATGGGTTCGAGCAGCGTCTGCCGGCCCAGCGTGCGGAAGCCGTTTTCGTAGCCGTGATACACCATCCACCAGTCGCCTGCAGGCCCTTCCACCAGCGAGGCGTGTCCGCGCGACCACCATGGCTCCTCGGCGCTGGTGGTGCGTACCAGCGGATTGTGCGGGCAGTGTTCCCACGGGCCATGGATGGATCTGGAGCGGGCTGCGATCACCATGTGTCCGGTCGGCGGACCCGCGGTGCCGCCGACCGCCGTGATCAGGTAGAACCAGCCGTCATGCCGCAGCAGCTTCGGCCCTTCCGGCGAGAAGGCTTCCACCACCCAGTCATCGGGATACCGCCACGGGCTGTAGGCCGGTTCCAGCGGCCCGTCCGTGGCCAGGCCATCGTCCTTCAGCCGGATCCGGCGGATGCCGTTGACGAAGAGGTAGCGCTTGCCGTCTTCGCCGACGGCATGGCCCGGGTCGATGCAGCCGCTGATCTCGAGGTCGATGGGCTCGCTCCATGGCCCCTCGATCCGGTCGGCCCAGATCGCGAAGATCGACCAGCCCTTGCCGCCGGGATTGGCGGGGAGGTAAATGAAGTAGCGATTGCCGTGCTTGCACAGGTCGACCGCCCAGATGCTGCCGAGCTGCTTGTGCAGGGACGGCCCCAGCGGCGTCCAGTTCACCAGGTCGGTGGAGTGCCAGATGATCAGGCCCGGATAGGCGAACAGCGACGAAAACGTCATGTAGTAGTCGCCGCCATCCTTGAGGATGCTCGGATCCGGGTGGTCGCCGGTAACGATAGGATTGAGATACGTCCCGTTGCCCAGGTCCGCCTTTCGCTGCCCTTCGGTTCCGCGGCCCCATGCGGGACTCTGCCGGCCATGATCGATGCAGCCCGTGTCCGTCGTGGCCCGCAGCGCAAGCGGCGCGGCCGCGGCGCTGGTCAGCATCCATTTGATGCTGTTGCGACGGCTGGTATCGACCATCTCGTTTCCCTCCTGCTCTGTGATGATGTTGTCGCCCATTTAGTGCGCTGTCTTTTATTCGGTGTAACCGAGGCGGTCGATCAGCGGGCGCAGGATGGGCAGCACGGGCTCGAACTGTTCGCGATAGGCATGCCAGCGGTTGACGGCGTGGCGGTTGATGCCCTGGGTGACCTGGGCATAGCTTGGCGTGCTGATGAATCGTTTGCCTTGCGCGTGTTCGGCGAAGCGTGCCATCGGCGAGGCGTCGGCGACTTCGAGGAACTGCCCCAGGCGCGCGACGTGGTCGTCGAATTGGCTGACGACCGATTCGTAGCGCCACTCCAGCACGTGTGGCGCGAACACCTCGACGTGCCGATACCACTGCTCGAAGGCCTGCACATAACCGCGTGCCAGGCGCTGCAGCGACGAACACAACACCATGAAGGCCGGGGAGCGGAACGGCTGCATGAAGCAGCTGAGCAGCACATCGCACGGATGGCGCAGGCACAGGACGATGCGCGCCTGCGGAAACAGCCGCATGATCATCGGCAGGCACAGCATGTTGAGCGGATTCTTGTCCACGAGCCGATGCTGCCCGAGCCCGGGCAGCACGCGATCGACCATCCGGAAGTAGACGGCGCGCAGCTGATCGGCTTCCGTCTGGGTCAGGGTCGCGAGATCGGCGGGGTAGTGCTGGCCGACCAGCTCCATGCGTTCGGTCAGCGCATGGATGAAGGCGCGCTCGTCCATGGACTGAAAATCCGGATGGGCATCGAGCATCTGCTCCAGCAACGTGGTGCCCGATCGCGGAAAGCCGACCACGAAGACCGGGCTTTTCCTGCCATCGGGCGAAGACAGTCGCCTCCAGCTGGCGTACGCGGCGCGGCTGACGATGCGACCCGTCATCTGCAATGGCTGGCTGTCCGCCGCCAGCAGTTCCGGTACCACGTCCCGCGCGATATCCAGTTGTGCCGCATGCGCGGCCAGCAGAGCTTGCCACGCTTCATCCCGATGGCCTTGCCTGTTGCAGGCCGCGGCCAGGCCGAAGGCGGCACTGGCACGGCTCTGGTCGTCGGTCGCCACGGCGAGCACCTGCCGGTACAGTGCCGCGGCAGCTGCATGGTCGGCGGCGCGCATGGCCAGGGCGGCATGGGTGCTCCAGCCTTCGGCGCGGGCGCACGGCGCTTCCGGCGGCAGCCTGTCGATCGCGCTCAGCGGCAGCTGCTGCAGTTCGTCCCTTGCGAGTTCGACTTGGTTGCTTCTCTCGTGCAGCGCGATCCGTTGTGCGGCGAGGCGCAGTCGCATGATGCCGGCCTCGGGCTCGGGCGGCAGCTCCGCCTGGGCCAGCGTGCGCAGCGCTGCGTCCGGATCGCCCTGCACGGCCAGCATCGCGGCCAGGATCAGGGCCTGCTCGGCGGGTTGCGGCGGCCAGTCGATGGCGCCGGCCAGCATGGCCTCCTGGCTGTTGTTGTCGCCGCATATGTAGCAGGCATGGGCAGCCTGCAACCGGGCCTCGATGAAATGCGGCGAAAGATCCACGGCATCCAGCAGGGTCAACCGCGCCAGCAGCCAGCGCCGCTGCTGGATGTAGAGCAGTCCCAGGTTGTACAGCACCTCGGCATCGCCCGGCGCCAGCGACCGCGCCGTCAGGAAGGCCTGTTCGGATGCCGCCGCATCGCCCGACTGCCGGCAGGCAAGGCCCAGATTGTTCCAGTACGCGGAAACCTCCGGCCGCATCTGCGACAACCGGCGAAACGTCGCTGCGGCGTCGTCGTAGCGATGGGTCGTCTGTTGCGCCAGGCCCAGCCACAGCATGATGCCTTCGTCTGCACTGCCGGTTTCCGGTGCCTGCGCCGCGAGGGCGATGACTTGTTCCATCTGGCCGGCGCGGTAGGCCGTGGCCATGGCGTTGGCGAAACCGCCGGTTGGGGTAGGCATGCCTTCTCGATCGATTGTCCGGTGCCCCATTATGCAAGAGGGCCGCGAGAGTATCTCGCGGCCCTCCGGGCTAGCTTCACACTTTACGGCGTGGTCGGCAGATCAGAACTTGAACGTGGCGCGTGCCCAGTAATAGCGTCCGAGCGTGTCGTAGGTGGCCGTGTCCACGTTGTAGTTCAGGCCGTTCTGGTACACCAGCGGCGGGACCTTGTCGGTGATGTTGTCCACGCCGACGTCGATCCTGGTATGCCACGACGGGATCGCATAGCCGAGCTGGATCGAGTGATACAGCACCGAGGCCATCGGTATATTCACTCCGCTGTAGACGGCGTCCGCATTCAGGTTGGTCAGATGGTTGATGTAGCGCGTCTGCCACTGGGCGCTCCAGTTGCCCAGCTCCCAGTTGAGCGTGAGCGCGCCACGCCAGCGCGAGAGGTTGCCGAACTGCGGGGAGAAGGTGCCGGCGTAATTGATCGTTTGCGCGCCGGGCTGGCCGGGAGTGGCGTCGTTCTTGTAGTTGGCCAGATAGGTGGTGGCGAAGCCCGCCTTGAAATTGCCGGGGTTGAAGCTGCCCAGGTCGAAATGCGGGATCTTGTAGTCCAGCGTGAAGTCGATGCCGCTGGTGCTGAGATTGCCCAGGTTGACCACCGGCGTGTCGATGACGTTCACCTGACCCGGCTGCTGGGTGGTGGTGTCGTAGCGGTTGATCAACGAGCAATACGGGCTGCTGTTGTTGGCGTAGCAGGCATTGACCACCGTCGACGCCGCAATCGGTGTCAGCAGATCGCTCAAATAGACGTGCCAGAAGTCGACGCTGGTGGACACGCCCGGCAGCCAGCCGGGGTTGTAGACCAGGCCGAAATCGATCGACTTGCCATGTTCCGGCTTCAGCGATTTGCCGACCGTGGCGGCGCCCGAGTAATAAGTGTTGACCTGCGCAGGCGAGTTGCCCGTCCAGTTGACCGGAACGTACTGGCAGGCGGCGGTGTGTTGCGCGAGCTGAGCCGCCGTGAGGCCGACGCAGGGATCGTTCAAGGTCGGCTGGACCAGGGTCACGCCGTCGTGGAGTTCATCCAGATTGGGCGCGCGGAATACCTGGGTCACCGTGCCGCGCAGCAGCAGGTCGGCGACCGGCCGCCATTCGACGGCGATCTTCTTGTTGGTGGTGGTGCCGGTGGTGCTGTAGTCGGAAGCGCGTACGCCCAGGTCGACATTCAACGAATACGCCCACGGTTGCTCCGAGAGCAGCGGGATCAGCGATTCGGCGTAGAGCTCCTTGACGTTGTCGCTGCCGCGACCGGGCGAACCGCAGGCTTCCTGCAGCACCTGGCAATTGCCGGTGGCGAGGTTGAGGACGGCGTCGGGGGAGACCGTATAATTCATCGACTGCTGGCGGTAAAGGGCGCCGACGGCCAGTTGCATGGCGCCTGCCGGCAGATCCCACAATTCGCCGTTGGCGTCCAACTGGACCTGCTTCGTGGCATTGGTGAATACATATTCCGGCCTGTCCACGCCGGCTCTCAACGCGGCCGACTGGTTGGCCTGGTCGAAGATGTTCACGCCGCTGTCGATCGCCGCCTGGAAGTCGGCGATGTTGACTTCGTTGTAATCGCGCTGCCGGCGATTGCTATAGCCGTAGTCGATCGAGGCATCCCAGTTCCAGCTGCTCTGGCCGAAATTGCCGCGCACGCCGGTGTTGATCTGGAAGTTCTTGGTGGTGTACGTGTGCAGACGGGTACCGAGTCCGGTCAGGCGGGTATTGAAGCCGTAGCCGCTGTTCGGATCGCCCGGGATGGGATTGGCGCTGAACGTGATGCCGAACGGGTTGATCGGGTTGCTGGAGAGGACGTGCCAACCGTCGCCGACTCCGGTCGGCGCGGGCGCGTCCTGACCGCTCGACTGGGTGTGGTTGAAGAACGCATCCGCGAAGAACGTCATGTTGTCGTTCAGCTTGTAGCTGCCGAGCACGAAGGCGTCGATGCGCTGCTGCGCGGTCTGGATGTAGTTGTACGCGTTGTAATTGTACGCATCCGGGTTGCCGCGGTCGCAGCGGTAGTCGCTCTGGCTCGATCCGTTGCCCTGTGCCAGCGTGATGTAGGCGGTTCCGTTTGAACGGATCGTGCAGCCGTACTGGTTGGCGATCGACGCCGGCACCTGGATCTTGCCGGTCGGGATGGTGCTGGAACCGGCCGGACTGATCACGCCGCTGGAAAGATAGAGCTGATGGGCGGAGAACTTGCGCTGGGTGGCCAGCACCGCATCGTACTTGTTGTAATCGAGGCCGCCGACGATGTTGTAGTTGTCGCCGTTCGCGCCGGCGGTCAGGCTGATGCCGTGCCGCTGGCCGTCGCCATGGCTGGAAATGCCATCGTTGATGCTGGCTTCAGCGCCCGCGTAGTCCTTGCGCAGGATGAAGTTGACCACGCCGGCGATCGCATCCGAGCCGTACACCGTCGAGGCGCCTTCGGGGAGCACGTCGACGCGCTGGATCATGGACTGCGGGATCATGTTGACATCGGCATTGGCCATGCGCTGGCCGTCGATCAACACCAGCGTGCGGTTGGTGCCCAGGCCGCGCAGGGAAATGCGCGAAGCACCATCGCCGCCTTCCAGCAACGGGCTGGCGACGCCGCCGCCATTGCTGTTGTTCTGCGGATTGGTGGCGTTGCCGGAAATGCTGGGCAGCTGCTGCAGCACGTCGCCCAGAGTCGGCTTGCCGGAATTAGAGATGGCTGCGCGGTCCACCATGACCACCGGACTGGACGTCTCGGCGTCGACGCGCCGGATCAGCGAGCCGGTGACGACGACGGCCTTCAAGGTTTTTGCCTTGTTCGGCGTCGCCGCTTCCGGCTGGGCCTGATCGGCCGCCGGAGCTTTGTTTCCTGTCGCGGTCGTGGTGCCGGCTGCCTGGTCTTGCGCATGTGCCGCGGCAGACCCTAGTGACAAGGTGGCGAAAAGTGCGCTGGACAATGCCAGCGCCAGCCGGTTGTGAGGCAATACACGATGCATGAAATTCTCCCCGATCTTGATGGATGGTCCCGGACTCCATGGCAGCAGCGCTTCTCGACATACACATCCAAACGAGCGCTTCAATGCGGCCATCTCTCTAGGGCACGCCTGCCACCATGATCCGGTTTCGTGTGAGCTACCGCGACTGCAAACGCGGCGATCCGCCATTCCTCCAATGGCAATGGGCCTGATGCGGAGGTGGGTTGATGCAGTTGGAGGAAAATGCAGATCGGTTTGCAGCATCACACGGGATCGTTAAAAAAAACAGCGGTTCGGTACCGTTTTTTCTTGACGGACGCCGTGTTTTCTTGCGACTTGCGCGACGCGCCCGGCCTGCGCGCATGGCGACGACGCCTGCAACGTTTCGGCTCGATCTTGTCCGGCAGCGCCTGGCGCGAGCGCGGCTCAGCCGCGATAGCGCTGCTGCAGGAACGCGAACAGCGCGCGCAAGCCCATCGCCTCGCCGCCGCGCGGCCGGCCGGGACGATCGCTGTCGTTCCAGGCGTAGGTGTCCAGATGCAGCCATGGCATGCCGTCGGGCACGAAGCGTTCCAGATACAGCGCCGCGGTGATCGCCCCGGCGTGGCGCGACGCGCCGGCATTGGCGAAGTCGGCCAGATACGAATCGAGCATCCGCCGGTACGGTCGCCACAGCGGCAGCTGCCACAGCGGGTCGTTGACCGTGCGGCCGGCGGCCAGCACGGCGGCGGCGATGCCGTCGTCGTTGGCGAACAGCGCGGGCAGATCCGGTCCCAGCGCCACTCTGGCGGCACCGGTGAGGGTGGCGAAATCGACGATCAGCTCGGGCTGCTGTTCGGCGGCGTAGGCCAGCGCGTCACACAGCACCAGCCGGCCCTCGGCATCGGTGTTGTCGATCTCGACGGTGTGGCCGGCGCGGGTGGTGATCACTTCGCCGGGGCGCATTGCATTGCCGGCGACGGCATTCTCCACCGCCGGAACCAGCAAGGTCAGCCGTACCGGCAGCTTGGCCTGCATGATCAGGCCGGCCAGCGCGATCGCATGCGCGGCGCCGCCCATGTCCTTCTTCATCCAGCGCATGCCGTCGGACGATTTCAGGTCCAGCCCGCCCGTGTCGAAGCACACGCCCTTGCCGATCACCACCAGTTTCGGATGATCGGACTTGCCCCAGCCCAGCTCGACCAGCCGCGGCGCGCGATGGCTGGCGCGGCCGACCGCATGGATGGTCGGAAAGTTGGCCTCGAGCAAGTCGTCGCCGACCCACTCGCGCACCTTCGCCTTGTGCGCCTTGCCGAGCTGCTTGATCGTCTCGGCCAGTTGCCGCGGGCCCATCTCCTCGGTCGGCGTGTTGACCAGGTCGCGCACCTGCGCGGTCGCCTGCACCACCGGCGCCAGCTGCTGCAGTTCGGCAGCGGACACGGCGAGCCGGGCCGGTGCGCGCTTGGGCTGGCGATAGCGGTTGAACTGATACGCGCCCAGCGCCCAGCCCAGCGCGGCCAGCGCCGTATCGGTCAGCACGCTTTCGGCGGCGAGGTGGTAGGTCGCCTCGGGCAGGCTGCACGGCAGCGCGGCCAGTGCGGTCAGCGGATCATGCGGATCGACGCCGGCCAGCACGCGCACCAGCTTGCCGGCGGGATCGGACAGCAGCGCGAAGCTGCCCGCGCTCGCCGCGAAACCGCTGTCGCTCAGCCAGCGCCGCTGCGCCGCGCTGAGCCGCCGGCGCGTCGCCGCGTAATGCGCGGTATCGGTGGTCTCGATGGCGATGCTGTGGCGGGCGCCGGGCTGGCGTTCGATCAAGGCGGACATGCGAAATCCTTCTGGCTTGGGGCGGCATGGAGCGCGCCGGACTCGTGGCGATCAGTCCGCGATGATGCGCGCTTTGCCCGCCGCTTGCCTATGTGCCGGGCGGTGTGCCGACGGCCGGATGCTGCGCATCGAGCCAGTCGGCCAGCGCGGTCATGTCGCGCAGATCCAGTTCGGGCGGCGCGCCCAGCTCGGCCGGCCACGGCTGGCCGTCGCGGTTGATCCAGGCGGTGCGCAGGCCGGCATTGCGCGCGCCGGCCACATCCATTTCCGGATCGTCGCCGACGTGCAGGATCCGGTCGGGCGCCACGCCCAGCCGCTCGGCGGCAGCTAGGAAGATCCGCGGATCGGGCTTGGCCACGCCGCTGTCGCGCGCGCAGATGTGATGGGCGAAATGCGCGCGGATGCCGATGCGCTGCAGGTCGGCATTGCCGTTGGTCAGGCTCGCCAGCGGCCAGCGCGCAGTGATCCGCCGCAGCGCGGGCAGGCTGTCCGGATACAGCTCCACGCTGTTGCGCGCGGCGAAGTAGATTTCCCACAGCGCATCGACCGGCGCCGCGGCGATGCCGCAGGCGGCGAACGCATGCTGCAGGGTGAGCCGGCGCTGCGAGGTGAAGTCATGCGCCAGGTCCAGCCGGTCGGCGGCGACCTGCTCGCGCAACTCGCGCATGGCCGCGATCGGCCACGCGCGGGCGACATCGGGATGGTGCTGCCGCAACCAGACATCCACCGCCTGGTCGGCGCGCTGCAGCGCCGGCAGCACGGGCCACAACGTATCGTCCAGGTCCAGCGTCAGGGCGAGGAGTGTCGGCACGGGCAGCCCGGAAGGCTCAGCCGCTGCTGTTGCTGACGCGCAGTATCTGGCCGAGCTTGATCTGGTCGTTCTTCAGGTGGTTCCACTGGCGCAGCTGGATCACGTCGACGGTATGCCGCTTGGCGATCGACGACAGGGTGTCGCCCTTGCTCACCTTGTAGATCCTCGGACCGGCCTGGCTGACGTCCGCGGTCACCTTGCCGAAATCCTTGCCGCGGGTCCGGCTGACCGTGGTGGCGCTGCCGCTGGCATAGTCCACGCTGCTGACGGTGACGTTGTCCACGCTGCCGCTGACCCGGGTGAGCCGGGCGGTTTCCTTCGCCTCGGCGCGGCGGTTTTCCAGCGCCATCTTCGCTGCCAGCGTATCGGGCGAGGTCGGGGCTGCCGCGACGCGGGCCGCATACGTTGCGCCCGGCGCCGAAACCGGCGTGATGTGGCTGGCGCGGGCGCCGACTTCGGCGAGGATGTTGCTGCGGCGCGAGCTGTCCATCGCGGCCAGCGCGCTGCCGTCCTGATACGGCAATATCGCGTGCCTGCGCAGCGCGGCCTTGGCCGGATCGGTCTGCAGGAAATCGACGAAGGACTGCGCCGCGGCGGCCTTCGGGCTGTTCGAGTTGGTCACCAGATAAAGCGGAATGAACAAGGGGTAGCTGCCGTCGGCGATGTTGGCCACGGTGGCCCGCTTGCCGTTGATCGGGATCGCCTTGATCTTCGGATTGCCGCTGATGCCGGCGAGCGTGGCGACGCCGAAACCGTTCGGGTTGAGCGCGATGCCTTCTTCCAGCTTGCGCGTGTTGACGTACAGCCGCGGCGCGGCGACCGGCTGGTTGCCGCGACCGAACAGCAGGCTGCGCAAGCTGTATTCCACGCCGTCACCGGGGCTGGCCACCGCGTACACGTCGATCGGCGCGTTGTTGCCGCCGACCTCGCTCCAGTTGTGGATCTTGCCGTAATAGATGTCGTGCACCTGCTTCAGCGTAAGCCCGCTGATCGGGTTGGACGACTGGGTGATGATCACCAGCCCGTCCCAGGCCACCGGGGTGAACGTGAGGTTCGCGTTCTCCGCGCTGCCGTCGCCGGGGCGCGCGCTGCCGGCCAGATCCGCGGCGCCGCTGGCCACCGCATCGATGCCCGAGGCCGTGTTGAACGGCTGCAGTTCGATATGGCCGTGTCCGGTCTTCTCCCATGCCTGCGCCACCTCGTCCACGACGCCGTTGGCGGTTGTGACATCGCCGCGCCAGATCAGGGTGGGGCCTTTCGAAGGCGCACTGGCCTTGGCCTTGGGGTGGCTTCTGGCGAATGCCGGTGCGGTGATGAAGCAGGCCCCGATCAGGGCGACTGACAGCAGACGGGTAATGCGGACGGACATGATGATGGGAAGCCCCGGCATGATATGAGTGGTTGTGTGGGCGCAAGTATGCCGCCTTGTAGGCGCATACAAGGTGAACTGGCGAAGGTATTTCATCGGTCCGGATGCAGGACATCAAGCATTTTCATGCGTTTGCGCGAAGGCATGCATCAGGCTGTGCGCCGTGACACGGCCGGCCGGCGACCGGTGACACGGTTTCGCCGGCCCGGGCTGCGGCTTGCTTTGTGGGAGCGACTTCCGTCGTGACGGCGCGGCAGTGCCGCTGCCACGCTCGGTTGAGCGCCGAGCCGTTGCAACGCCGCGCTGCCGCGGGCCGCTGCCGCGCCGTCGCGACGGAAGTCGCTCCCACAGCATCCCTCACAGCATCCGGGTGGCGGGCGGAAGCATGTCCGATGGCTCCCTAGTTGATCACCACGTAGCGGCTGCCGTCGGCATCGGCCACGACCAGCACCAGCTGGCGCAGGTGCACGTTGGCCAGCCCGCGCAACATGCGCAGGCTGGTGATGCGCTGGTTGCCCACGCCGATCACCAGGTCGTCGGTGCTCAGGCCGGCGCGCGCGGCGCGGCTGCCCGGTTGCACCGCGCTGATCGCCACGCCGTAGAGACCCTGGCTGCGCTGGCTCTCGCTCAGGTCGCTGAAGCGCACGCCGGCGAGGCGCGGATCGAGCTGGCCGCCGTCGATGCTGGCGAGTTTTTCCGCGCGGAGCGTGGCGCTGACCTCGCGGGTGCGGCCATCGCGCAGCACGCCCAGTTGCACCGCGCTGCCCAGCGGCAGCAGGCCCTCGGCATTGCGCAGCTCCTGCTCGCTGCGCAGCGGCTTGCCGTTGAGCGTGGTCAGCACGTCGCCCGGCTGCAGGCCGGCGTGGGCCGCGGCCGAGCCCTCGCTGACCCCGGTCACCACCACGCCGTTGTCGTCCTTGAGCTTCAGCAGCTGCGCGATGCGCGGCGTGATCGTCTGCGTCTGCAAGCCCAGGCTGCCGCGCTGCACCTTGCCGTGCGCGATCAGCTGCGCCATCACCTCGTTGGTGATCGCTGTAGGGATCGCGAAGCCGATGCCGACGTTGCCGCCCGACGGCGAGAAGATCATCGTGTTGATGCCGACCAGTTCGCCGCGCAGGTTGACCAGCGCGCCGCCGGAGTTGCCGGGGTTGATCGAGGCATCGGTCTGGATGAAGTTCTGGTAGCCAGTGTCGCCTAGCCCTGAACGGCCCAATGCGGAGACGATGCCCGCGGTCACCGTCTGGCCCAGCCCGAACGGATCGCCCACCGCGACCACGTAATCGCCCACCTGCAAGCGCGACGAATCGGCCAGCGGCACCGCCTGCAGGTTGTTGGCGGGGATCTGCACCACCGCCACGTCGGTGCCCGGGTCGGTGCCGATCAGCTTGCCCTTGAAGGTACGCCCATCCTGCAAGGTCACGCTGATGTCGTCGGCGCCGCCGACCACGTGGTTGTTGGTCAGCACGTAGCCCTTGGCCGCATCCACGATCACGCCCGAGCCCAGGCTCTGCTCGACCCGTTCGCGCGGCGTCGCCGGCAAGCCGAAGAACTGGCGCACCATCGGGTCGTCGAAATACGCGTCGCGCACCTGCACCCGGGTCTTGGTGGAGATGTTCACCACCGCCGGAGTCACCCGCGTCAGCATCGGCGCCAGCGACGGCATCGGCTGGCCGCCGACCGCCGCGGGCAAGGTGGCGGCACGGCCGGCGACCGGCGCGATGGCGATGACGGCAGCGGCCAGCAGGCCGGTCAGCCAGTGCAGGAGGCGGGGGTGCTGCTGCGACATGGAATGCTCCTCATGGATCCTGGATAGCGATGAAAGCGGCGCTGGTTCGACCGAGTTCCGGCGCGGCGGTTCCATTCTCTCAAATGCTGCCGCAGGTACTTTACTTCCAACCTCGCGAGGGTTAACTTGCCTATCCGATAGCAACCACAACATCTTGTGTTCAAGTGCCAGCGCCAAGACCAGTGCTGGTGTCGACCATCGCACTCTTGAGGGGGAGTCGTTGTCGAAGGAAGCAAGTGGCGCAAGGTCTGGAGGGCAATCCTCACGACCTGTTGGCTGCTGCGGACGTAGTGTGAAAAACACCAGCGTAAACAAGACGTCGTTAATCAAATAAAAATCAACGGGGGCCGCAAGGCCACACCGAAAGGTCAGGAAGCCGATGAGCACAGTGCGTGCACCAGCCACCCATTCAGCCACAGGTCGTGATGCCGTCGTGGACATCCCACTACAACCCGCGTCGTACGACATCTGGGACAAGAAATATCGCCTGAAGGCGAAGTCCGGCGAGCCGGTCGATCTCACCATCGACGGTACCTACCAGCGCGTGGCGCGCGCGCTGTCCGACGTGGAAGCCAGCGACGAACTGCGCGGCCACTGGTACGAGCGTTTCCTGTGGGCGCTGCGCCGCGGTGCGATCCCCGCCGGCCGCATCACCTCCAACGCCGGTGCGCTGGCGCACAAGCCGGCCACCTCCACCATCAACTGCACCGTCTCCGGCACCATCCGCGACTCGATGGACGACATCCTGGAGAAGGTGCACGAGGCCGGGCTTACGTTGAAGGCGGGGTGCGTTGCGCCGGGCACCTGGGTGGTCACCGACCGTGGCCTGGTCACCGCCGATCAGGCGGTAGCCGAGCGGCATGCCCAGATTCTCAGCTACGACCGCGATGCGCGCCGGTTCGAGATGCAGGCGATCGAGCAGCATCTGACCACGCACGTGGCGCGCGCGGACAACATTCGGATCGTTGCGAACGGGGTGGCGTTGACCACCTCGGTGCGCCATCCGGTGCTGGTGTATCGCGACAATGTCCAGCGCTATGTGCGTGCCGACGAAGTCGTCGCCAGCGATGCGCTGGTGCAGCACAGCTTCGCCTGGCAGGCGGACGACGCCACCATGCTCGAGGCGTGGTTCGCGGGCGCGCATCTGGGCGATGGCAGCGCCTACGAAAAGCATCACGCCTACCGGCCCAGCCGCAGCGCGTGGCAGCAGCGTGCGCAGCAGCTTGGTCGTCGCCTGGTGTTCAAGATCCGCGCGGCCGAGCGTGCGGTGGTCGAACGCTACGCCGCGTTCTTTGCCGGATTCTGCGCCACCCGCGCGCAGGTGGCCGCCAACACCACGCCGAACGGCACGCCGGTCTGGGATTACACCGTATCGAGTTTCGCGGCGAGCCGCGCTGCCGAATTGATCGACCACCAGATCGGGGCGAAGACCGCTCATCTGCGTGTACCGGCATGGATCGCGCAGCATCCGCAGCAGCATTTCCTGCCGTTCCTGGCCGGCCTGATCGACACCGACGGCACCGTCAGCCGCGAGCACGGCAGTGCCACCATCGCCACCCAGAACGCCGACTTCGCCGGCGAGCTGAAGGCGCTGCTCGGCTTGTTCGGCGTGCACGCCAGCCTGACCCGGCGCAAGCCGCGCAGCCATCAGTACAACGGCTGGGACATTCGCGACAGCGGCGGCGCCATGCTGAAGATCTCCGATTCGGCGTTTCTCGCCGTCGTCGCGCGCTACATGGCCGACAGCGGCAAGCGCGGGCGCATCGCGGAGCATGCCAGCCAGTCCGGTCAGTACGACCGTTACGTGCTGCCGGCGGATCTCTCGAACGCATTGACCGAGCTCGCCGGCACGCTGGGTCACGGCGAGCGCCAGCGGCTTGGCTTCTATCACGGCTACCACGTCGCGCCGCAGGTCAGCCGCGTCTGGCTCGATCGCTGGGCGCAACGGTTCCCGGCGCTGCAGCCACTGATCGACTTCGCACGCTGCCTGCGCCCCGTCGAGTCGATCGAGCGTGGCCTCGACCTGCCGGAAACCTTCTACGACTTCACCGTCGCGAAGCACAACAACTATCTGGCTGGCAACGCGGGCCTGCTGGTCATCCACAATTGCGGCATCGGCTACGAATTCTCCACGCTGCGCCCGCGCGGCGCGTACGTGTCCGGCGCCGGCGCGTACACCAGCGGCCCGCTGTCGTTCATGGATATCTACGACAAGATGTGCTTCACCGTGTCCTCCGCCGGCGGTCGCCGCGGCGCGCAGATGGGCACGTTCGACATCAGCCATCCGGACGCCAAGGAATTCATCCGCGCCAAGCGCGAGGACGGCCGGCTGCGCCAGTTCAACCTGTCGCTGCTGATCACCGACGGCTTCATGGAAGCGGTCGAGCACGACCAGGACTGGCCGCTGGTGTTCCCGGTGCACGTCAAGGAAAAGGACGAGATCGACGTCGACGATCCGACCAAGGTGGTCTGGCGCGAATGGCCCACCCACGAGAACTACGTCGATCGCGAAGACGGCCTGGTCGCCTGCAAGATCTACAGCCACATCCGGGCGCGGCACCTGTGGGACATGATCATGGTCTCGACGTACGACTACGCCGAGCCCGGTTTCATCCTGATCGACAAAGTCAACGAGATGAACAACAACTGGTGGTGCGAGCACATCCGCGCGACCAACCCGTGCGTCACTGCCGACACGCGGCTGGCAACCCAATACGGCATGGTGCCGATCGGCGAGCTGCAGGCCAATCGCGCGCCGCTGGAGGTTTCGGTCGATCGCCGCTCGCTGGAGCTGGAAGGTCGCGGTGTGGAAACGCGACCGGCGAAGCCGGCCTTCATGACGGCCCCGCGTGCGCCGGTCTATCGCGTGACAACCGAGGATGGCTACGAGATCAAGGCCACCGAATGGCACGACTTCTACGTCGAGCGCGGCAAGATCAAATTGCGCGATCTGAAGGTCGGCGACCGGATGCTGGTGCAGTCCGGCAAGGGTCAATTCGGCCAGCAAGGCAGCGATGACCTTGGCCTGCTCCTGGGCTTGATCGCCGGCGACGGTCACTTCACCAATCGCGGCAAGGACCAGCAGGCGGCCATCGTCAGCCTGTGGGGTGAGGAACGTGCCCTGGCCGACCGCGTTGCCACCTACATCAACACGCTGATCGCCCATACGGGCCAAGGGGATCTGCGCCAGTACAAGGTGTCGCCGGTGGCGGTGCCGGAGCGTAACCACGTATTCATCCGTTCCGTGCTGTTGGCCCGGTTGCTGGAACATTACGGTTTCAGCGCCACCACCAAGCTGCGCGTCCCCGAGGTGGTCTGGCGTGGAAGCGAGGCTTGCGTAAAGAGCTATCTGCGCGCGCTGTTCCAGTGCGATGGGACGGTCAACGTCTCCAGTCGCAGCCAGAGCTGCTCGGTGCGCCTGGCCTCCAGCCAGCCCGACCTGCTCAAGGACGTGCAGATGCTGCTGGCCAACCTCGGCGTGTTCTGCCGAGTCAAGAAGCGCCGCGCCGCGGGCATGCGTGAGCTGCCCGACGGTCATGGCGGCGTGCGTGAATTCGCCTGTTCCGCCGATCATGAGTTGATCATCGACGGCGAATCGCGCGAGCGTTTCATGAACGAGGTCGGCTTTTTGCTGCCCATCAAGACGCAGCGATACCTCGATTGGCGTGAAGGGAAGGCGTTGCGCAAGACGCAACGGTTTGCCTCGAAGATCGCCAGCATCGAATACGTCGGCGAAGAGGCGGTATTCGATACCACCCAGCCCGATCACAACGCGGTGATCTTCAACGGCCTGGTCACCGGGCAATGCGGCGAGCAGCCCTTGCCGCCCTACGGCTCCTGCCTGCTCGGCTCGATCAACCTGACCACCTTCGTGCGCGATCCGTTCGGCCCCAAGGCGCGCTTCGACTGGGACGAGTACCGCGAGGTGGTAAAGGTGTTCACCCGCATGCTCGATAATGTGGTCGAGATCAACGGCCTGCCGCTGGAGCAGCAGCGCAACGAGATCATGTCCAAGCGCCGCCACGGCATGGGCTTCCTCGGCCTCGGTTCCACCGTCACCATGCTCAAGCACCGCTACGGCAGCGAAGAGGCCGTCGCGTTCACCGAGGAAGTCTCGCGCGAGATGGCCGTGGCCGGCTGGGAAATGGCGCTGGATCTGGCCAAGGAGAAGGGTGCCGCGCCGATCCTGCTGCGCGACTTCACCGTCACCGGCGACATGCTGCGCAAGCGCCCGGAAATGGTCGCCGACGGCTACAAGGTCGGCGACAGCATCCCCGGCCGCGTGCTGCACGCGAAGTACTCGCGCTACATGCAGCGCATCGCCAGCGTGGCGCCTAACCTGGTCGCCGAGCTGGCCGAGACCGGCGCGCGCTTCACCCACCACAGCTCGATCGCGCCCACCGGCACGATCTCGCTGTCGCTGGCCAACAACGCCAGCAACGGCATCGAGCCCAGCTTTGCGCACAGCTACTCGCGCAACGTGATCCGCGAAGGCAAGAAATCGAAGGAGAAGGTCGAGGTGCTCAGCTTCGAGCTGCTCGCCTACCGCGCCCTGATCAACGCCGACGCCAAGGTGTTCACCGACGAGGCCGCCAACAAGCTGCCCGACTACTTCGTTTCCGCCGACGACATCGGCCCGAAAGAGCACGTCGACATCCAGGCCGCCTCGCAGAAGTGGATCGACTCCTCGATCTCCAAGACCGCGAACGTACCCACCGATTACCCCTACGAAGACTTCAAGGACATCTATTTCTACGCCTACAAACAAGGCCTGAAAGGATGCACTACGTTCCGCTTCAACCCCGCCGCATTCCAGGGCGTGCTGGTCAAGGAATCCGATCTTGAAAGCACCCTCTACCGCTTCGAGCTGGAGGACGGTAGTGTTGTCGAACTGAAAGGCAATGAGCAGGTGGAATACGACGGCGAAATGCACTCCGCCGCCAACCTCTTCGATGCCTTGAAGGAAGGGTATTACGGCAAGTTTTGAGCCTCGTCGCAGTTTGCAACCAAGGCTCACGACAAGTTCTGACCATCGCACGCCACTGGCGTGCGGCAACTCAAGCGGTCCATCGGAGGGGAACATCAGCATGTCCATCGACAACGAAACTGAAATGAACAACAGCGCTGCACCGGCCGCCGACGCACCGGCCGTCGTCTTGCCTGTGCTGCCCGACGTACCGGTCGCGCCGGCCGCGCCGGTGGCTGCGCCTGTGGCGAACAAGCCGGTAGCTAAGAAGGCTGCGGCCAAGAAGGCGGCGCCGAAGAAGGCCGCTGCAAAGAAAGCCGCGCCGAAGAAGGCTGCGGCCAAGAAAGCTGCACCGAAAAAGGCTGCTGCCAAAAAGGCCGCGCCCAAGAAAAAGGCTGCCGCCAAGAAAGCCGTGAAGAAGGCCGCCGCCAAGAAGGTGGCCAAGAAGGCACCGGCCAAGAAAGCGGCACCGAAGAAGGCAGCCGCCAAGAAAACCGTGAAGAAGGCGGTCAAGAAAGTCGCCAAGAAGGCCTCCGCCGCCAAGAAAGCGGTGAAGAAGGTCGCCAAGAAAGTCGCCAAGGTGGTGAAGAAGAAAGCCGCCAAGGTCGCAAAGAAGGTCAGCAGCAAAAAGTCGGCCAGCAAGAAGGCCGCACCGAAGAAGGCGGCAGCAAAGAAGTCCGCCAGCAAGAAAGCCGTCGCCAAGACGGCAAAGAGGTCCACTGCCAGCAAGAAGGCGAGCGTCAAGTCGGCCAAGCCAGCGATGAAAAAGGCTGCCGGCAAGAAGGCCGCTGCAAAACGGAAGTAAGCGACACCGCATGCGGCCCGGCCGTGCGCCGGGCCGCATGTTTTTCGCACCACGCCGCGTCCACTCCGGCATCAACACTTTAAGAAGAAGCGAACACCATGGCGATCAAGATCGACAAGAAGATCACCGGCTACAACGTGGTCAAACCCGAAGACAAGGTTGCCGCCAACCCGGTCACCGCCGCCGCGCCGAAAGAGCCGCGGCAGGCCGAAGTGATCCAGATGCACGAGAGCGTGGAGCGTCCCGAGACCCTGGTCGGCTCCACCTTCAAGGTCAAATCGCCGCTGTTCGAGCATGCGTTGTACGTCACCATCAACGACATCGTGCTCAACGCCGGCACCCCGCACGAGCAGCGCCGCCCGTTCGAGATCTTCATCAACTCGAAAAACATGGACCACTTCCAGTGGATCGTGGCGCTCACCCGCATCCTCTCCGCCGTGTTCCGCAAGGGCGGCGACGTCACCTTCATCGTGGAAGAGCTGAAAGCCGTGTTCGACCCCCGCGGCGGCTACTTCAAGTCCGGCGGCGTCTACATGCCCAGCATCGTCGCCGAGATCGGCGCGGTGATCGAGCAGCACATGAAGAACATCGGCATGATCCACGACCCGGAAATGGACGAGGCGACCCGTAAGCTGATCGCCGAGAAGCGCGCTGCGTACGAGCAGGCCGGGGCAAAAAAAAAGGCTGATGTAACCGCGGCCCCTGTGGGAGCGGCTTCAGCCGCGAAAACGTCCAGCGACACCGAATCCAACGGCTTCCCGCCCGGCGCCACGCTGTGCCAGAAGTGCAATACGCGGGCGCTGGTGCTGATGGATGGGTGTCAGACGTGTTTGAATTGTGGGTATTCGAAGTGCGGTTGAAGGTGCAGGGTGCGGCTGAGCCGTGTCATAACTATTGACGCGTGCTCATGCGGGACCGTAGGGGTCCCCTGCGGAATAGGACGCCTGTCGCCGGTTCCAATTGATCCGGGCGATAAGGCATGCTCAGACGCGCCTCGCCTAACTACAATCCGAATATGACTCTTCCGTCTGATCAAAACACGCTCGGGACGATCTCGCTAGTCGCTAGGAAGACGTTGGGTGCGTTTTACACGCGTGTTGATGTCGCAGAGCTGTTGTGCTCGTGGGCCATTTCCCGAGCTTCCGACAAAGTGCTTGAGCCCTCATTCGGAGGTTGCGGCTTTCTAGAGGCCGCAGCGAGTGTTCTGTCCATCTCGGGCCACCCCAATCCCCTAGATAATATCTACGGCTGTGATATCGACAGCGAGGCCTTTCTCCACCTAGCCGAGCGCTTCCCCGGCGCTGAAAAGGGAACGCATTTTCTGAAGAAGGATTTCATGGCGCTCGGCCATTCGGAATTCCCGATTCGCGGATTTGATTCGGTAGTTGGGAATCCGCCTTATATCGCTAGTGAAAGATTCTCTGATGCACAGAAGGAATCCATAAAGAACTGGTCGCTGGGAGAGCACGGAGGGATTCTGCGGGGGAAACCAAGCCTGTGGGCCTACTTTGTGATTCATGGAGCGACCTTTCTCCGGCAGGGCGGGAGAATGGCTTGGATACTTCCGGGGAGTTTTACATCCTCTCATTACGCAAAAATTCTGCACGCGTGGCTGAAAAGCAAGTTTGCGCGGTCTCTGGCCATTTCCGTTGCCGAGCGGCTGTTTGTTAGTGAGGGCACGGAGGAGTCCACGGTTGTACTGCTTGCAGAGGGTTACTTGCTGCCTTCTGCCAAGGGAAGTTCTGTTATCGGTTGGGATGAGTGTGATCTCTCGGGCGAGATTCCCGAAGCTATCGATCGCTGGGAGCAGCAAGAGGTTAATCAGCCGGCTACTGCTGGGCGCATCGCGTCAGCAGCTGCCTATCAGGCCCTAGCGCGACTCACGACAGAGTTTCGAGCGGAGCCATTGCGACACTTTGCGGATGTAACCATTGGTCTGGTTACAGGGGATACACCTTTCTTTGTGCGTCGACCGAGTGACTGGGCGCGCGCGGCTGTAACGCAGATGAACTTGAGCCCCATTGCTCCAAAGAGCAAATGGGTCAAAGGAGTACTAATTGATGCCCGAGAGCTGAAGTCTTTTTTGCATCGAGATGTGCCTTGCCTGATGCTCAATCCGCGTCGGATTACACAATCCGTCCAGGCAATGCTTGATGCGTACCCGGAAAAGCGAATTGCAGACAATGCGACGTTCAAGAAAAGGCGTCATTGGTTTCATCCCGATGATTGCCGCGTACCTGATCTCCTTGGCGTCTTCATGACGCATTTCAATCCGAGGGCGATCGTGAACATCGCGGGGGTGAACTGTACCAACTCGTACTACCGCATCGATCTTCGCGCAAGATCGAGCTACCGATTGCGATCAAAACTCATAGCAATTTCATTGCAAACCAGTGTTGCTCAGCTTACAGCCGAGCTTACTGGACGGGTGCGTGGCTCGGGAGCGCTGAAGCTAGAGCCGAGTGAGTTCAGGGAGTTGCCCGTTTTTGTTAGAGATGATCATGCTCCAAAGGACGTGACATTCGCTTTTAGTCGGATGAATCGAATGTTGTTGGATGGCGATGAGGATGGTGCACGGTCTGCTGCAGACACTTTTATATTTGGATCTGATGTAGGTGCCAGCGAAGCGCTTCTTGTGATCCGAGAGGGCATCAGCGTGGCGCGTAAAAAGCGCCGCCGCTCGCCAGGAAGTCAAATGGATTCGCTTGACGGTTAGTTTCCTCACTTGTAATTGAGCTCGGAGTACCGCATGCATGAAGCTGAGAGTCTGAAGCAAGCCCTCGCCGATCAGCTCGAACTGGAAGAGCTTGACTATGGACGGGTGCTCGAACTGGCGAGTAAATTATCGCGGCTCGATCCTAATAAGGTCAGGTTCTCAGTGGATGCGAGTCATATTTCTCGCCTCGGCTTGGAGCTGGTCGCGAAGCAAGAGACCGCTGTTTCTGAACTTGTCAAGAATGCGTTCGACGCTGATGCGGATACCGTTGATCTAATATTTCGCGAGACTTCCCGCCCAGGGGGAAGCATCGAGATTCTCGATAATGGGCATGGGATGTCGAGGGAGGAGTTGATCGATGGGTTCATGCGTATATCGACGCAGAGTAAGCAGTCGTCGCCTGTGTCGTCTCGCTATAGAAGGCAGCGAGCTGGTCGAAAGGGGATCGGCCGCTTTGCGTCCCAGCGATTGGGAAATCGTCTAACTGTTCGAACGCAAGTTGCGGGCTCGGATCACAGTCTTCAGGTTGCGATCGACTGGGGTGCATTCGAGCGTGGTGCCGACCTCCTCCTGATTACGAACAGCATTGAGGCCTTTCCACCAGTACCGATGCACGGTACGACGTTGCTTATCGGAGACCTCAGGGATTCGTGGAGCGAAGCCCAGATTCGGCGAGCGTTTCGCTACGTATCTGAGCTACTCCAGCCTTTCCCGCTGGCTCGGAAAAAGCCCGGCGAAGATGAGGTGGACCCAGGGTTTCGAGTCGCCTTTTACATGGACAAGGACGATGACCTAGTTCTCCTCGCCAACGAAGAACAGTCGATTCTTGCGCACGCGCTTGCGACCCTGCGTGGAGAGGTTGATGACGATGGTAACGTGACCATCACGCTGAAATCCGAAAGGGCGAATCTAGTTCTCGATCGAGAAGTAATTGACTTAGAGCCGAAGCTGCGCGCGAAGTATGAGGATAGCTCGCCTTCCTATGACCTCTTGAAGGGTGTCCGCTTCGAAGCAAAGTACTTCATTCAGGACGAGCTCCCCTCAGGTACGCGGTCCACGGTCCGGGAAGTTCTGAATAAGCGTGGCGGCATCCGCGTTTATAGGAACGGTTTTCGAGTCTTGCCCTACGGGGAGAGCTATGACGATTGGCTCGGCCTGCAACGATCTAGCGCACTTCGTGAGGTACTGCCGCCGCACCACAACACGAACTTCCTCGGTTTTGTCGAGATTGTGGATGTCGACGGTGATCGATTCGAGGAAACGGCCAGTCGTGAGGGTCTGGTCGAGAACCTAGCCTTCGAAAGGCTTCAGGATTTTGTGTATCGAGCACTAATGTCTGGCGTTATAGAGATTGCGCGGGCGCGAAAGAGAAAGGTCTTCGCCTCCGATAAAAGTGCACCTGGCAAGAGGACTAGATCAGCAAGCGCAGATGAAGGTCCTTCGCCGCGCGAGCAAGCTGCCGACGCGGTTGGTCTGATCAAGGAGTTTCTCGGGGACTATGCAGGTTCCTCCACCAGTGACGACGACGGAGCTAGTACAGGTGAGATTGATGGCGGGGACGCCACTCCTAGTGCCAACGACAAGGCTGCATCGATGCAAGCGGCGATTGAGGAGATCGAGGGTCTCGGCCGTCGGGCTCAAGAACTTCTCGAAGAAGTCGGCATGCTGCGAGTCCTCGCAAGTCTAGGACTGACGATAGGCGAATTTACCCACGAGGTTCGGCATGCTCTCGCGACGCTGAGCGCGGCGCTTCTGTCAAAAGAGGGCTTGGTCGATATGCCCACGATAACAGAGAATATGGCGCTCCTTCAGAGCTACGTTCGGTACTTTGACGACGCCGTTACGCAGAACGCACATCGTACGCTCGAGGTGCATGAAATTCGCGACCTAGTCGCTGAATTTGCGAATGTCGTCAACCCGACTCTTCAGAGGCAGAACGTTGTAGTTCAAACCACGTTTTCGGGGTATGACCTGTTTACCAGGCCGATGCACAGGTCCGAGTGGGCCTCCATCTTCTTAAATTTGTTCACCAATGCATTGAAGGCCATTCACCGGGCGAAAGCCAAGGGCCGTATTTTCATTTCGGCGGGACGTCAAGACGGGTTCGTCTACATCGATTTTTCGGATAACGGCGACGGTATCGCTGCTGAGAATAAAGAGCATGTGTTTGACGCTTTCTTTACCACTAGTCGTCCTTCTGCCGCACTAGCTGCTGACCACGAGAAGCTTGTCGGCACTGGCCTGGGCCTAAAGATCGTCCGCGATATAGTGGACGCTGCAGGTGGAGAAATCACGGTGACGAGCGCGCCAGATGGGTATACGACGTGTTTCCGAGTTGAAATTCCCGAGGCGGCTGACGAGGAGATCGGAAATGCCAGGTACTAATTATCTTTGCATTGACGACCAGCGTGACACATCATCAATCCAGCTCCTGTTGGATAAGCTTGGTGATGGTATCAATGTGATCTTTACTCGCCAGTCCCCTAGTGGCCTAGAAAAGCAGTTAGATGAGGTGAGCTCAGCGGCCTCACGTACGCCAAAGGGCGATTCGTTCGGCCTTCTCATCGACCTTCGCCTAGACATGGAGGCGGATGAACATGGTGAGCGAGTTCCATATCGAGGACCAACCTTAGCGCAGGAAATTCGAACGCGCATGGTGGAGGGCGTGATTCCATCATTCCCTATTGTGCTCTGGTCGATTGACGAGAAATTCGTGACATCGTACTACGGGGATGATACTTCGCATGACCTGTTTGATGCCGTGTACGGAAAAGATGAGGACGTAGTCAAAAGGTCAGGTGTCGTTGGTCTGGAAATGTTCGCGCTCGCGGTGGGTTACCGTGCACTCAGCGATGTTAATGATGTCGAGCAGCTCGCTAGAGCGCTTCAAAGGACTGCATGTATAGGTACAGCGACGTACGCTGATTTTTTCGGAGAGTGCGTCGAGGCCGTGGCGAAGCGATCTAAACATGCGATCAGCCGTCTATTGCTCACTAGCCTCATAAATCGCTCCGGACTCCTGGTGGACGAAATGTTGCTGGCAGCTCGCCTGGGTGTCGATTACGCTGGGTGTACCGAGGAATGGAATCGCTTCCTTACTCAGATTGAAGATGCTCAATACAAGGGTCCATTCTTTCAGGGTTGGCGACGCTGGTGGTGGTACGACGTAGAGAACTGGTGGACGTGTTTAGGGGATGGGCAGAGAAATTTGCGTCGCTTAGCTGCTAGCGAGAGAGTGCATATACTGAATACGATCTTTGATGCGTCGCTCGTGCCCGCAACGGCAATTGTGGACGGATACAGTTCAAAATTTTTTGCGGTCTGCGTTGCGACGTCAAGACCTCTCGACCCGATTGATGGACTACGAGTGACGAAATCAAACGTTCGCTCTTGGAACGATACCTACTACGTCTCGGCCGCCGCCGCGCTTGAGCGTGTGAACAAGGATCGCTGGAAGATTCATCCGAGCGACCACGCCCGGTTTGATCTTCTTAAGAAGGGCGGCTGATGTCTAAGGTCAACAACCATCAGCTGATCCGGAAGCGAATTTCTTCTGATTTAATATCGCTCTCATCGATACTTCGAGATCGCTCTGGAGGCGTCTTTCGTAATCCCGAAGTTCTAACGTCGGCAGCTAATGAAGTAGAACGGTTCGGCAGGGACAATGAATGGTGTTACGAGGTTCCTGACTTAATCTTCAGTGTTGCCGTACCACAAGGCGTTTTGCCGAGGGACTGCGGAAGCGGCCTCGACGTGAAGTTCAATCTTTCGCTGAAGGGCTCATGTCTACCATCTGGTGATGATGACGAATTGATCGATCTTATCCTTGATCTGGAAATATCGAGCCCTGAGAAAGGCTATATCTGCGCGTGGCACTTTGATCGTCACATCGGGCAAGAGGGAGACAACAAGACGGAGGCGCATCCCTTGTATCATTTTCAACACGGGGGGAAGGCGCTCGCGGGCTTGGACGATATTTTTGGTATGAGTTTGATGCTGCCTGCGCCAAGGCTGCCGTTTCCACCCATGGACGCAATTCTTGCTATAGATTTCGTTCTATCAAATTTTTCAGGCGATGCCTGGAACAGATTGCGGAATGACACCGCTTATCTGCGCTTGTTGCGTTCTGCTCAGCTGCGCTTTTGGAAGCCGTACATGGTTCGTTTGGCAACTTGGTGGACGCCAGGCCCAAAAAGCGATGGTTGGGTCGATCAAATATTTCCGCATCTTGCTTGATCGTTGCTGCGTCAACGGCGCTGCCAGCGCAGCTGACCAATCTCGCCACACAACTTGACCGGCATCGCCAACCGGCTGACCATCCGACTGAAGGTCGCTTGTCACCCATAGCGGGCATCTCACAAAGTTGGAAAAGGGGGCAGAGTGCACCTTCAGAAAGTCGACCCTGCCCCTTGTTTAGCCCAACACCTTCAGCGCGGTCTTGCACGGCACCCCCGTCGCCGGGGCGGGAACACCCGGCGAAGCGCTCGCCGGGCGTCTCGTTGTTGCCGCGTGCAGGCTCGGGTGGATTGAAGCGGAGTCAATCGTCGGGTTCGGCCATGGCGGTGGCTTCCAGAGCGCGGGCGAGGCGGAGGGCGAGCTGCTGGAAACAGTCGGCGAGCATGTTGCGGGTGAGTTCGAGGATGGCGTCGTCCTCCTGGTGGGTGATGGGCGTGATGCAGCGGGCGTGCAGCAGCAGCTGGTCGCGGATCTGTAGCAGTTCGTCGTAGCTGTCGTCGGGCAGGCGGATGCTGTCGCTGCCGGACGGAGCGTTGTGTTTGCTTTCCATGGTGGTGCTCCTGGGCGTGGCCGCGCGCGCCTTGCGCGGGTGCGCGCGGCAGTGCGTGATCGGGCGCGGGGTGGCCTACGCGGCGGCGAGCGATTTGGGCGCGTGTCCGGCTGCCGTTGGTTCGTGGCCGGGCTTGGCCGTGGCGCGGCCGATCAGGAGCGGGAGGGGAGTGGGGGTGGCAGCACGGGAATGGGTGCATGCCGTATGCTTTGTCGTAGCCATGATCAACTCTCTCTTAGTTGGTTGTGGTCAGCGGGTCGTGTGGGTTCCAGCCCATGCGGCCCGCGCTTTTTTGCTTTGCCGTGGATCACCGAGCTGGGTCGGTTTTCAGGCAGGTAAATCATCGCATCATTGGATTAATCAGTCTGTCGTTGCGAGGCGGCATCATTGTAGGTAATGCCCTGCATTATTTGGAATGGTATTAAATACCGGGCGGTGGCTTCAAAGGGGAGGCGATCTGTTGATTATCAAGGTGTGCCGTCCATTAACGCGTAAAGGGGACGCCATGAGATGGCCCGGCTTTTTTGGACACGTTGATTAAGCGCTCATGGCTTCGTCATCCCCATCGGCAGCGTTATGATCGCCCTCATGTGATTTCCCCAAAAGCGGGGGTCAGGTTCACTTAATTCCATCGGGGAAGTGAACCAGCTAAGCGGCTCGGAGTCATTTCCCTGGGAACGGGAACGGGAACGGAGTCGGGTTCACTCACCTTCGTGCTGGCGATCCAGTGAGCTGAGGTTTGGTTGCAGCAAGAGCTTTCGTGCGCCTTCGGCGCGCGAGTGGCTTTCTCTTGAATGGCCAAGAGAAAGTCACCAAAGAGAAGGCCACCCTCCTCGGCGCTTGCCGGGCTGCGCCCGGCAAGTCCGTGAGCCGCGGCCGGGCTTTTCGACAGCACATCCATGTGCTGGCGAAAAGGAGTCGACATCGTGTCGACTCCCCTGCGGGCCTGTCGTCCACGACTCACCGCCTCACAAGGGGTTGAAGATCAAAGGCAACAGCAACAGCAACAGCAACAGCAACAGCAACAGCAACAGCAACAGCAACAGCAACAGCAACAGCAACAGCAACAGCAACAGCAACAGCAACAGCAACAGCAACAGCAACAGCAACAGCAACAGCAACGGCAATCAAAAACGGGGTGAGGTTTTCCACCCTGTCATGGATGACGACGATAGAGACAAAACCTGTCTTGACACCCCTCCACTGCAGTAGCAGACTCAAATCCAAGGAGCGTAGAAACTCCTCTACAAGCGGTCCCCACCTCCGTCAAACCGGTGGGTTTTTTGTGCCCATGTTGCTGCGGGCGCGAGACCGACGCGATGCCTGCGTCGGGAGGGCGGCTAATACAACACCCGCAAGGGGAATACGCCCGCCGGCTTGTAGCGGTTTCTAACCTCCCGACTTCCCGTCCGTCGTCGTGGCGTGCACGGGTACTTCATGGTACGAGGAGGCGAGCATGTCGACGATCGATTCGGATGATCTGGAAACGACCGGCTATTTCCTGCCGGAGGACAGCCAGCTGCGGCTGAAGCAGCTGCGCGAGTATGTGGAGTTTCTGGCCAACCTGGCGCGGCCGCGCATGGCGGACGAGGCGGCGGAGTGTTTCTCGGAGATTCGACCGGGCGACGTGGCGATCTGCCTGCAGCTGCTGCAGGAGCAGGTCGCTCAGGTGCTGCGCGAACTCTCCTGGCCGGCAATGCGTGGTGAAACGGCGGCAGCAGGCGAGGCCGATGCGGACGCGAAGGCTTGCACGCAAGCCGCGGAACCGGAGGTCGCCGGGCCGGTGATGGATGAGGCCGGTAACCGCCTCCTCGTCGGCGTCAGCCTGAATCAGATCGACGAGATCAACCTGCTGCTGAGCAGCCTGCGGGCCCTTGGCAATGTGGTGACCTGCAGCGATCACGCCGAGTTATCCGACGTCACATTGTCGATCATGGGCGACGCCATCGTCCGCGACGTGGAGACGCTGCGCGACATCATGCGCGACGTGAATGCGCAGGACCTGCAGCCACCGCACGCGACAAAACCCGGTGTGCGCGAAGAGTGGGCCACCTACCACGCACGGCCCGCGCGGGTGCCCATCGTGCGGCAGCTGCCCACCTACCAGTAGCGGGGTGGGACAGGCAAGAATGGGGGCTATCTTTGTAGCGTCGTGTTGGAGTCTGTTTGGGCGTGCCGGTGCCGGTGCGGGTGGGTTGATCTTGATCTTCATTCCCTTGTGAGGCGGTGAGTCGCGGACGACAGGCCCGCAGGGGCGTCGGCATCGATGCCGGCGCCTTTTCGCCAGGACAGGAGTCCTGTCGAAAAGCCCGGCCGCGGCTCACGGACTTGTCGGGCGCAGCCCGGCAAGCGCCGAGGAGGGTGGCCTCTCTTTTGGTGACTTTTCTCTGGCCAAGCAGAGAAAAGCCACTCGCCCTCCGCAGGAGGACGAAATCCGCTGGATTGTTGTCTCCAGCGCGCAAGCGGATCCGCAGTGGCATCGGCCACCGTACGCCACGAAACCCGATGTGCGCGAGGAGCATGCCACTTACCTCGCGCTGCCTGCGCGGTTGCTCATCGTGCGGCAGCTATCCACCTATCAGTAGCGATGAAAAAGCGGAAGCATGGGGTCTAGCTTCGTAGCATCCAACGCAGCGGCAGAAGGCAATCAAGTGCTGTAAAGCTAGACCTGACCCTTGCGCTTTTCCTTGCGCGCTATCGCTGTCCCAGGCATGAAGGACGACGTTCGCCAGGCGCTGTCGATCGGCAGTCCTGCCTTGCACATCGGCGATCGCAGGCACGCCCTGCGACGACGGAGTTCTGTTGCCTGAAAACCCAAGCCGAGGACGGCCATGACTTTCTACGATACCCAGACACTGAGCGACAACCAAGTCCTCCAGGACACCCAACGCAATATCCTTTTGCGTAGCAGCATGACTCCCGAGCGTGCGCTGGACCCGCACGATCCGTGCGCGCGCGGATGGTAGGTGCATGCAGGCCACGTCCGGGAGCTTGGGCGGCGGCACGTCATCGGACTGATTCTCAACCCCCGGGGGGCGCGGACGGGGCTTTACACTGCGACCGCCCAGGCCGTCGCCGAATGGCGACAGGCGGAGCCCACCGACTAGGAGCTAGTTTTCACTATGACCAACATTGTAGATGTCTGCGGCGCCGGACCCCGCTACGACCGGACCACGATCGCCTTGCATTGGCTGACCGCGCTGCTCGTGGTCGCGCTGTTCGCGCTGGCTGAAATCTGGGATTTCCTGCCCCGCGGAGCGCCGCTCAAGACGCAGCTCCATTCCCTTCACATCTCTCTGGGCATCGTGCTGGCCGTGGTGATCGCCATGCGTCTGGGCTGGCGCGCCGCGCGCGGCAGGCGCCTGCCTGCCGTGGGGGCGGGTTTGCAGGCCTGGGCGGCGAAGGCGATGCACTACGCGCTTTACCTCCTGCTGGTGGTGCAGATCGTGCTGGGCTTCGCATGGCGATGGGCGCAAGCGGAATCCTTCCAGTTCTTCTGGCTTTTCCCCCTCCGGTTCTCGACGGTCAGGGATGCCACGCTGGCCCATACGCTCGGCAATCTCCATGACATCACGGCCTGGACCATCATGGTCCTCGCTGGCCTTCATGCCGCCGTCGCATTGATGCACCACTACGTCCTCAAGGACGGCGTACTGAAACGGATGCTGGTGGACGGCGACGGACGATGAGCCGCCTAAGGCAACGCTGAAAAAAGTCTCCCACGCCTGCGAAAATAGTCCCGCACTGACAATCGAGCGGGGATCGATACGATGAAGCAGCAGACATTGGCGATGGCGGCAGATCAAGGCGAAGGTTTCGAGCAACATCGCCTGGCGACACGTCGAGATGTGTTTCTGTCGACGATGGAGCAAATCGTGCCGTGGTCAGCGTTGTGTGCCGTGATCGAACCGCACTATCCGAAGGCAGGCAGAGGTCGTCCGCCGGTGGGGCTGGAGCGGATGTTGCGCATGTACTTCGTGCAGCACTGGTTCAACCTGGCCGACGAAGCGTGCGAAGAAGCCCTGCTGGCAGTACAGCGCTGCGCCGATTCGTGGAACGTAACGGGGTCAGGTTCACTTAAATCCCCAAGCAGTAGCTAAGCGAGTCAGAGCCATTTCCTCGCTTACAACAGGTTCTCCGCAGACTCGGATACCAAGCTATGTAAGTTTCATCTCCACAGCCCGCTTCGAATCTATTGATCATTCCGCGGCGCGCGCCGGTCCCTACCGGCCTGGTGCAGCACCACAGCGGTGATCTTGCCGCTGGCGGCCCGCAAGGCCGCGGCACGGGAGAAGGCGAGCTATGAAGACTGAGTACGATTTCAGCAAGGCCAAGCGTGCGAAGGATGTGCCGCACCTGGCAAAGCTGCAAGCGGCAGCTGCCACGGGCAAAACACGCATCTCAATCATGCTGGACGACGACGTGATTGCTGGATTCCGCGCCCGCGCCGCCATCGATGGCACGGGTTACCAAACCGAGATCAACCGCGCCCTGCGCGCCAGCCTGCAGGGCGAGCCGGTGACGCTGGAAACCCTTCGCAAGCTGATTCGCGAAGAACTGCACGCGGCCTGATTGCGCGCTAGAGCGGGGCCAGGTTTAGATAATTTCACCAAGGGCGCGAATTTGATTCCGTTCTTCAGATCCCGTTCTTAAGAACGAATTACGTGATTGTCGGGGCGAACAGTTCTGACAGCGAGTCTTCGGTCTTCTTGAAACGATGCTCGAATATCGAACACTGATGGTTGTCGACGACGAGGCCATGAGTGCTTAATTAACGTGCCCGAAAAATCCGGGCCACCTCAATCTGACCCCGAGGTTTCCCCACGAATTCATGCCGGCACACCCAGTTGATCCAGCAGTTGTGAGCTAGGGTGCTGGGCGATGCCATCTTCAACGACGCGAGGGCAGTGCGCGCGATCATCCGCCAGGTGGAATCGCAGAGGCTAGCGCAGGCGCGCGGTTCGCAAACCGGCGTGGGCGAAGAGCGGCTGTATACCGTGTCGGGCGGTGCCGAGCGAGTGCGTTTGCCCGTGGTGGACAGCGCGTCACGTTCCGTGTGGCCGCCGCCCGCATACCAAAACGGGGGTCCAAAACAGGGGCGTCAAAGGGGAGGGAATGAGGTCAGCCACAGCTTGAACTGGATCAGCGCGCTATGGCGGGTTGAAGGCTTGGGAAACAGGTCGACGAGCTGCGACCAGAACTGGAGCCAGAATGCGGAGTGCACTTTGGGCGAAAAGGCCCAGGTTCATTGACTGGCGAGCGGCCTGTCGCCCCCGGCTCACCGTTGCACAGGGGCTTCGGGTAGAACGGCGGCTCATCGTGGCCCGCTCTTTTCAGAGAAGTCTGATCAAGAGCCAGAAGCTGCCGAGCGTCATCCCCATCGGCAGCGTTATGATCGCCCCCATGTGATTTCCCCGGGAGCCGTCCATTCGGTTGGCGACGTGCTGGAACGCATCGCAAAGGCGGAATTCCATGGAATCGATCGGCGACGATTTGCGAGTCATGCAGCGTACCCCGCTGGCCCCTGCGCACGTTGCCGCGTTGCGTGAGGCGGGTACGGAAGTAGTCTACGCGGCCGGCACCTATGTCGCGCGCCCGGGGCAACTGGCCGATCGCTTCGTCTATGTCGTCGATGGCGAAATCGAGGTCGTCAACGCCTACACCGATGAGCGTCATCTGCCGTCGACGCTGGGGCCGACCCAGTTCATGGGCGAGATATCGTTCCTCAACGGCGGCACCTTCTCCATGCCGCTGCGCGCCGTGCGGGATACGACCGTGATCGAGGTGCCGCGTGCCACGATGCTGACGCTGATGTCACAGATTCCCGAGATGTCGGACATCATCATCACCGTTTTCTCTGCGCGCCGCCGCCGGCAGATCGAGCAACGCGACAGTGCCCTGGTGCTGATCGGCGAGGAGCTCGACCGCGATGTCCGTTGCATCGCCGAATTCGCCACGCGCAATCGCATTCCCTACAGCTCGTTCGAGCTTGGCAGCGCCGAGGCGAACGCCGTGGCCGTCACGTGTGCGCTGGCGCCCGGTCGTCCCGCGGTCATTTTCGGTCGGGACACGATCGTCGTCGATCCCACGCCGGACAGGGTCGCGCGTCTGCTCGGGCTCAACCTCGATCTGGTCGACGACGAGGATTTCGACGTGTTGATCGTCGGCGGCGGGCCGGCGGGCGTGGCGGCCGGGGTCTACGCGGGCGCTGAGGGGCTTTGCGCGCTGGTGACCGAGGACATCGCGATTGGCGGCCAGGCGGGTACGTCGAGCCGGATCGAAAACTACATGGGATTTCCCACCGGTATTTCCGGTGCCGATCTGGTGTGGCGCGGCCAAGTTCAGGCGATGAAGTTCGGCACGCGCTTCGCCATGCCGCGCCGGGTCGCGCGGCTGGAGGTGCTGGGGGACGGCAGCTTCTGCGCGACTTTCGATAACGGCAAGCGGATCCGGGCCAGGGCGGTGGTGGTAGCGACCGGCGTGCAATATCGCCGTCTGCCGATCGAGCGGCTGATCGAGTTCGAGGGTGCCGGTGTTTACTACGCGGCGACCGAAATCGAGGCCCGCTACAGCAAGGGGACGGAGGCGATCATCATTGGCGGCGGCAATTCGGCCGGCCAGGCGGCGATGTTCCTCAGCCGAACGGCGAGCCGGGTGCGCCTACTGGTGCGCGGTCGATCGTTGGCGGCATCGATGTCGAGTTACCTGTCGAGCCGGCTCGAAGCGGAGCCGACGATCACGATCGAATACGGCGCCGAAGTCAGCGCGCTGCACGGCAGCGACCACCTGGAGGCCGTGACGATCCGCAACACCGCGGGCGGCAGCGAAGAAACGGTGCCGACCCGGGCTCTCTTCATCATGGTCGGTGCCGCCCCCAATACCGACTGGCTGACGGATCTGGTCAAGCTGGACGACAAGGGCTTCGTGCTCACCGGCGAGGCGGCAGGCGCAAGCTCGCCCTTCGCCGCCTCGCTGCCGGGCATCTTTGCGGTGGGCGACGTGCGCAGCGGATCGGTCAAGCGCGTTGCTTCGGCCGTCGGCGAGGGATCGGTGGTGATATCGAAGGTCTGGGAATTCGTCGATCGTGGCGGCCGCATCTGATCGTGAAACAAGGAGTCAGGGACAAATTTTGGCGTGGAAGGGAACTCTTGATTAGTCGAACCTTTGCAGGTTCCAGCGTGATCGCCATGCTGATCGGAGTTGGGCATCACGTCGGTCGAGTTCCCGCAGCAGCAGCTTCATCATCTAGCATTCGTCCTTGCTCGAAAGTTCGTAAAAGTCGTGTGGACACCTTAGATCAAAGACGTTAGATGGCTACCCGGTTCCCGCCGCTGCCAGGAGACGAGATCAATGACGCTCAAATGCATCAATCCCAGTAATCTGCCGCCTCAGCAAACGTACACGCAGGTCGTCGTTGCGACGGGAAGCAAGCTGGTATTTGTCGCGGGCCAGGAGCCCGAAGACATCAACGGCAATCTTGTTGGCCATGGTGATCTCGCGGCTCAGGCGCGCCAGGTGTACGCCAATCTCGGCCGTGCACTTGCTGCTGCCGGCGCCGAACCCAAGGAAGTCGCAAGAATCACAATTTACGTCGTCAATTACGAACGTGACGAATGCTTGCCAATTATCGAAGAAGCCAGGAAAACACTGTTTGGAGATCACAAGCCAGCAGACGTGATACTCGGCGTAACGTCGCTGTCCCCCGGCTACTTGATCGAGGTTGATGCGATCGCGGTCATTGATTGACCGCACCATCGAGAGCCACCCAAGGACGCAGTGAACAATCCGCCAGCCCAGATGAATAAGTGATTCGCCCATGTTATCTAGGATAGGGTGGGTGGCCGCTTTCGACGGCGGTCTCAACCGGTCGATGCAACATTTCTGCTGCCCTTGCAGTCGTCAGTGTGTTGCATTGAGCAGTTGAATCCGCCGACCCATAGCGGACAGCACAGGGGCTAGCGAGTGACAACATTTACGAAAAACGCGTTGACCTGGATGTGGACCGGGGGCGTTGCTCTTGTCTTTGGCGCAATCATGATCGAACTATCCAACTGGTTCATTATCGCTTTCTTCGGTTGGTGGCTTCTTATCGCTCCTATCTTTCTCAAGCGAATTATTTGCCAGAAGTGCGGGGCGGCCATAAATCTGCAGTGGAACGCCCCGCTAGGCCTACCCTTCAACTCGGGACCTTTCCGTACACACTGCGCTAAGTGCGGTTCGAACCTTAAGACACAGCTGATATGAACACGGCGAGATCACTTTTTGGTTCGATGTCCGCTTTCGACGAAGGTAGCCCATGCTGACCTAATGACGCCCGGGCAAGCCGCGATGCGCGGAGGTCGACCCATTTCGGTCATTGAGCTTTCAGCAGATCGATACCGCCTGACACGAATTCAATGCGACGAGGAAGTCAGCTATGAGCGGCATGATTGAAACTGGATTTGAATACACAGCCGATGGTCAGGCTTATCGCGGCCTGCTCTTGAAAGCCCCGAATCTGGAAGTGAAGGCCGCTATTGTCGTGTTGCCGGATTGGCGCGGACAGAGCGCTCTGGCCCGCGCTCATGCGGAACACCTCGTTGCATTGGGATGCGTAGCGTTGATCGCTGACCTGTACGGAGATGGCTTCAGCCCAGACCGCCCAGATCAGGTCGGACCGTTGGTGAAGCGGTTGATCGACCGCCGAGCCCACGGGGTCACCGCGCTCGCCGCTTGTGTGGATCGACTGCGGTCAGAGATTCCTTTCGGCACGCCGTTGGTGTGTCTCGGGTACAGCGCCGGTGGAATGGTGGCGTTGGATTATGGCCGCAGTGGCGCCGATATCGCCGGGATCATTTTGTGCTCAGCCCTGCTGAAGACCGCCTCAAAGGAAATGAACACTCGCATCAATGCACCGGTTCTGATCCTGCAGGGCACACAGGATCAAGTGTCTCCGATGGAGACGATTGCTGCTGTCATCGCTGAGATGGATGGTGCAGGCAATGATGTGCGCTTCGAACTCTATACACAGACGCACCACGCATTCGACAATCCGGAAGCCGGCGCAGATCCCAACGCTCGCCTCGTGTATTCGCCGACTTCGGCGCAACGTGCAAAGACTGCAATCGCATCTTTCGTACGCGAGGTGGTAGAGCGATCCTGAGGCAGGATAGTCGACTCTTGGCCGATTCTGTTGAAAACCTCGGTTGATGTGGCGTCGTAAAGCTGGTCCACTGTCACCTCATCGATCGAGCAGGAACCGACACGATGATGGGACGGCAGCCGGCGCTGCAGGCGCCATTGTTCTACGCCTTCAACCTCGAAAATCAGGTGCGCGCAGTCCATCTGTGGATATTCCGCCCATGAGAAGCCACCGATCAGGAACATGGGAAGTCAGTAACAGCGGCCGGTTGGGCGTGGGGATTGCAGTCTAGATTTCTCGGTCGGGTTTGTCTTCCTCGGTGAGGGTGGTGTGCGGGGTTTTCTTGCGCATCGACTCGCCCGTCAGCTCGATGATCTGGATCCGGGAGCGGGGTCAGGTTCACTTAGTCCACGTCAACCACGCGATGACGAGAGGACAGGGTTCGGTGAGTGATGGACTTGGCGCGCTCGATCCGGCCCGCCTCTAACGAACGGCAGCTGGTGGCGTGCGCCGTGAAAAGGCGGCGCTTTTCCAGTGGGTGCAAATCCCACCCGGCCACCGCTCCAGCCGGAAGCAACCGGAGCAACGGTGGAGGTAACGAAATCGTTGAAGCCTTCGGTGATGCGCGTCACACCGCTGCGCGGTTACGCTGGCGGTTGCGCCACAAGCACAAGGTGAGGCGACGCAAGGGCGGGAGCTATCCACTCTCGCATCTTTACGGGTACTTCGGTCTCGTGCGTCTTTCCGCACTTGGGCGTGACGTGCCGTGGACGAAGGCGTGATCTTTTGTCCGAGAGCCGGATGCGGGAGATCTACATGTCCGGTTCGATGAGACTGACGATGGTAGTTGGGCTCGACGTCAGGAATGGGCAACGCGATGGCGATAATGGGCAGCGTGCTCGCCGGCCATGGTCAGTTTTGCAAGCGAAGGTGGGCAGTTGAACGGCGTTTTGCACGCACGGTGCGCAGGTCATATTCGTTGACACCGCGTTCGTAGCGATTGATCCGCGTGTGCCACTTCAGCGGTGGCAGCCTATCGCTTCTTAGCGCGCGCTTTTAGCTCGTTCACTACTGTCCGCTGCTCCGCGCGCGGTAGCTTTGCGAACGCAACGATCACCTCTGCAATCTCGTCTGTATCCGCATACAGCGCAGCGAGTGGCATTCCGAGCACGTCTGCGAGTTTCTTTGCGGTGCGCAGGTCGCACTCGTTGACTCCGCGCTCGTAGCGGTTGATCCGCGTGCGTGCCACTTCAGCCAAGATCCCAGTAGCTACACCCAGTGCTTCCTGGGTCAGGCCCGCCGCCAGTCGGGCTGCGCGCAAGCGGTTGGCAAAGATGAGGCGGGCGTCGTCCAAAGGAGTGCCACTGGGATGTGAATCGTAAAGCCAGCATGCAGTCTTGCCTTCGTTCTGTCTGTTACTGTATAAGTAACATTGTGGCGTCATTGCCGCAATCGGCTTGATCGATTGAGTAGATTTTTTTGGCCGGCGATGCCGTGCCTCCGCCTGTGCAAGCCAGACGCGAGACAGATCTCGCCCGACGACCGTGCCAGCTCCGGAACACCGCCGGACCGTCACGCAAAGCGGGCCAACCCAGGGGAAAGCAAAGGACGCAGCATGAAGACAAGCACTTTACGCAACGCCATTTCCATCGCCTTGCTCGTCGCCGCCCCCGGCGCGAGCGAGTGGGCCGTGGCCCAGAACGCCACGACAGACACGACCACGGAGGGTAGGGCGCCGGTGACCAAGGCGCCGGCCAAGACGCCACCGAAAAAATCGACCGACAAACCCGCAGCGCCGGCGGTGTCGGAGCTTTCGACCGTGACCGTCACCGGCACACGTATCCGCGGCGGCACTACGCCATCGCCGGTCATCACGATCGGCAGCGAGCAGATCCAGCAGGAAGGCTTCGCGGACCTCGGCGAGGTGATCCGCAGCGTGCCGCAGAACTTCTCGGGCGGTCAGAACCCCGGCATCGCCGCGGGCGCCACGGGAGGCGGGCAGGGCAACCAGAACATCACCGGAGGTTCGGGCCTGAACCTGCGCGGCCTCGGCCAGGATGCATCGCTGACCCTGCTCAACGGCCGGCGGATGTCCTACGGTGGGTTCACCCAGATGGTGGACATCAGTGCCATTCCGGTTGAGGCGGTGGATCGCATCGAGATCGTCGCCGACGGCGCATCGGCCATCTATGGCTCCGATGCGGTGGGTGGCGTGGGCAATGTGATCCTGCGTCGCGACTTCGACGGTGTGACGGTCGGGGCCCGCTATGGCAGCGCCACGGACGGCGGCTTGACCACCCGCGAATACACCGCCACGGGCGGCACCACCTGGTCCACCGGTGGGCTGATCGCGACATGGAAGCAGAGCGACAACGATCCGATCTACGCGAGCCAGCGTGGGTACGCGAAGAACATGTATGCCCCGTCCACGCTGTATCAGGCGGGCGAGCTGCGAAGCGGCCTGCTCAGCGCGCACCAGGCGTTGGGGGATATTGGCGAGTTTCGGCTGGATACGTTCAGGACTGAGCGTGAGATCGCCACGGACTTGGCGTATGCGACCAACTACGAGCACAACGCGCCGAAGACGGTCACCTCGTTGATTGCGCCCAGCCTCGATCTGTTCCTACCCGGCGACTGGACCGCGTCGATCGGCGGCACCTGGGGCCGGGAAAACACCGATGTCCACTACGCGGTGGTGACGCCGACCACCGGGATGTCGAGGCTCTCGCGTACTGGCTATCGCAATCGAAGCCGGGCCTACGAGATCGGCGCCGAGGGGCCGTTGTTCTCGCTGGCCGGTGGCGATGCGCGCCTCGCGGTCGGTGCCGGCTATAGGAGCAACGCCTTCCTGTACCGGAACCTGATCAGCGGCTACACGCAGGTCGACGGGGAAGTCGGCAGCCGCTTTGGATATGCCGAGCTCAACCTGCCGCTGATCGGTCCGGAGCAGGGCGTCTTCGGCGTGCAACGGTTGGCTCTGACCGGCGCGTTCCGGGCTGAGCACTACGACAGCTTCGGCGGGGTCACCACGCCCAAGCTGGGCCTGATTTACAGCCCCAACGCGGACTTCACGGTGAAGACGTCCTGGGGCAAGTCATTCAAGGTGCCTACGCTGTTGCAGCAATACCTGACGCGCGATGCCTATCTGTTCCCCGCGGCGGCGCTGGGTGGCACCGGCTACGCGCGCGGCGCGACAGTGCTCTACCTCACGGGCGGCAACCCCGACCTGCATCCGGAACGGGCGCGAACCCGGAGTGCCTCGCTCGCGTTCCATCCCGAGGCCCTAGATGGCCTGGAGGCGGAGCTGACCTGGTTCGACGTGGGCTACACCGACCGTGTCGTGCAGCCGCTGGTACCGGCCCAGGCACTGAGCAACCCGGCCTTTGCATCGTTCATCCGTGTTGCGCCCTCCGCGGCCGAGCTGGCGGAATTGCTTCGGACCTTCCGCTTCACCAATGCCACCGGAGCGGCCTACGACCCGGCCAAGGTGGTGGCGATCGCGCCCAACCTGTTCATGAACACCTCGCGGCAACGGGCCAAAGGGCTGGACGCGTCGGGGTCGTACCGGTTCGACCTGGCTGCGGGTCGGCTGACGGTGCGCGGCTCGACGAGCTGGCTGCACAGCACGCAACAGTTGTCGTCGGCGCAGCCGGCCTACGATCTCGCGGGCACGTTGTTCTATCCCGCTAGGCTCAACAGCCGGATCGGTGCGGTGTGGCAGCAGGGCGGCTTCACGGCCTCGCTGTTCGGCAACCACAAGAGCGGCGTGACCGACACCGCGCGCGGCAGGAAGGGCGCCTCGTTCACCACCTTCGACGCCACGCTGCGCTACGACACCGGCGCGCGCAAAGACGCATGGTCCGATCTGGCGCTGGAGCTGTCGATGCAGAACGCCCTCGATCGGGCGCCGCCTCTGTACGCCGTCACCTCGCGGACGTATGCGCCGTTCGACTCGACGAACTATTCGGCGATCGGTCGCTATCTCAGCCTCTCCGTTTCGGAGCATTGGTGATGCCGCGCCATGAACCAGGCATTGCATTGCCCTACCGATACAGGAGCGAGGTCATGAGGTTCGTTTCTTTCCACGCGATCGTCCGGCGTGTCGTGTGCGTGGGCGTGTTGTTGGGCGCGCCTGCCGCCGTCTCTCCCGCATTCGCGGTGTCGCCGCGGCAGATGGTGGAGATAGCGGACTTCAGCAGTCCCGTGGTGTCGCCGAACGGTGAGCGGGTCGCGTTCCGGGTGATGCGAGCATCGATCGACCGCAACACCTATGACACCGCTTGGTACGTCCAGCGGATGGATGGATCGTCGCCGCCGCGGCGCGTGAGCGATGGCGGTGTTCCCCTGCGCGATTCGGCCGGCGTCGATTTGCCGGCCATGGCGGTCTGGTCGCCGGACGGACGCGAAATCTACTACCGCGCCCGCCTGGACGGTCGGATCGATGTGTGGCGCGCAACGGTGGACGGCGCGGTCGCCGAACGCCTGACCGGAGGCGGGGCCGACGTACGCGACTTCTCGTTGAGCGATGACGGCAAGGTGCTGAAGTACAGCGTCGGGCCGACCCGCGAAGAGGTAATCGCGGCAGAGCAGGCCGAGTACGACCGCGGCATTCGCGTCGATCGCGCCACGCCTCTCGGGCAGCCCCTGTTCCGGTCCGGCGATACCGAGGGGCGGTTGGCAACGCAGCGGCTGGGCCTCATGTTCAACCGGGTCGACCTGACGGCCGATGTGCCCGATCGCTGGACGGCGATCGATCTGGCGAGCGGAGTGGTGCGGGATCTCACGCCATCCGAAAGACCACCTGCGGTGCTGGCGGCGTCGGATCTCGCCAAGCAGGTGCGTCATATTTGGAAACTCGCGCGTGACCGCGAGAGCGGGCGCATAGCGCTGCTGACGCGCACGGAGGCAACGCCGGGCCAGCCGCGGATCGAACTGGCGATGTTGCCGGCGCGCGGTACACGCCGCCTGGCGACATGCGTGGTGGAGGCGTGCACCGGCAAGGAGATCAGCGGTGTGCAGTGGCGCCCCGGGAGCGACGAGGTGATTTTCACCGTGACGCCCTACGACAAGGGCTTCGCCCAGTCGATCTATCGCTGGAACGTCGACACGGGTGCGGTGTATCCGGTGGCTACGTCCAGCGGCCTGTTTGGCGGGGAAGGGCGCTGGGGGCCGGGCACCTGCGGCGTATCGTCCGCGGCGCTGGCCTGCGTGACGGCCGAAGCCAACCGGCCGCCACGGCTGGAACGGGTCGACCTGCAGACGGGCGCGCGGCAGGTGCTGTTCGATCCTAACAATGTGCTGGCCCAGGACCTCTCCAAGATTCCAGCGCAACTGCTGCGCTGGACCGACGCGAAAGGCACGACGTTCACCGGCCAGCTCTATTCGGCGCGCCGAGTGGGCAACATGCCGCCGCCGTTATTCGTCACCTACTACCGATGCGTCGGCTTCGTGCGGGGAGGATCGGGCGACGAGTGGCCGTTGGCCACGATGGCGGAGCAGGGCATCTCCACCCTTTGCATCAACGCGCCTTGGTTCTCGGCCAATGCCGAGGAACGCTATGAGCTGGGGCAGTCGGCGGTCGAGAGCGCGGTCGAGGAGCTCGCTTCGGAAGGCAGGATCGACAGGACGAAGATCGGGATGGGCGGGCTCAGCTTCGGTAGCGAGGTGACGATGTGGACACTCATCCATTCCGATGTGGTAGCAGCGGCGTCGATGGCGTCGCCCACCACGTCATCGATGTACTACCTGCTGGGCAGCAACATCGGTGAACCGTTCCTCTCGTTGCTGCGAACGAACTGGCAACTGGGTACTCCTGACGAAACGCCGGCGCAGTGGCAGAAGATCTCGCCGACCTTGAACCTAGGAAAAATCCACACCCCGATACTCATGCAGTTTCCTGAGCAGGAATACATGCACGGACTCGACTACGCCATCCCGCTGATGCGGAGCAATCGCGCGGACCTCTATGTCTTTCCCAACGAGCCGCACAACAAGTTCCAGCCTCGACACAAGCTCGCCGTGTACGCGCGCAACCTGGACTGGTTCCGCTTTTGGCTGCTTGGCCTGGAAGACTCGGACGCCGCAAAGGCACCGCAATATGCCCGCTGGCGCGCGATGCGGTCGAGCCTGCGCGAGCAGCGCGCAGTCCACTAGCGAGTCCCGAGTCTCTCGAACGTGTCACAAGCCAAACTCGATGTAGTGGCTCGACAGTTGAATGAACGTCCGAGGAAAACACTAAGCTACGAAACACGTGCCGAACGCTATCGGCAATGTGTTGCGCCGATCGGTTAAATCCGCCGTCGGGAGCGGACACCGCCAGGTTATCTAACTAGGCATCGTTCTCGGCGTAGCTGATCAGCCTGATGCACCACTGCTCCAGTGGCGTATGAGGGCTCGTCACGGGACAGTGCCGGAACGACGTCGTGTGCGATATCGACTTCTAGGAAGTACTCGTAACCGTCTCGCACCAGGTTCGATGGCAACAGCTCTCCAGGCTCTTCCAGCCTCACTTCCGCCTCAGAGTCCGGAGTCCATGGCTTCTTCACGTAAATCGTCTGAGCGGCGTCCAACTGATGAACGTGCCGTGTCATTTCCATCAGCTTCATCGGGCCTCCCCTCATCCTCTCAGTCTAGTCTGCCGTCGACCGCTGTCTTTCGCGCTTGCCTGGGCGTCGCCGAGCTCGCAAGGGCAGCTTAGCTGCCAGACCAAAGTACTTTCAGGGAAGTCCCAGATCAACCATTTCGCTCGAGAAGTTGCGGAGAAGTTGAGACTGCAGAACCGTAGAGAGACGCGACTCTGTGCCACGGATCATTCGGGTCTGAAGGACATTCACCATTTCGCCGGCGAAGCACAGGAAGCATTCAATGTTTTCGTTTGCGGCGCCATCCGCGCACCGGGACCACGGCGTACCGCGGAGTGAACGCGGCTGGGTAAGCAAAGACGTCGCCGCAAAAACTTGCTTGTTGACAACGACGCGCCGCCTGAAACGAGAATGTCAAAGCGCCGCGCCATGATGCTGACCTAGATCATCCAGCCACCTGGGGGAACCGTTGATGTCAGGGATGTCGTTTTGCCGACAGGAAGTCGTGGACGTTCGCCGCGTGCGGCCCGCCGATCGCTTCTCTTCGTGTCTCTTTCCGTTTTGCGCCACTCATCGTGTTCTCAGACTTTGGTGGCTGCGCCGGAGTGTACGGCGATGTTCGCCTCGATTCTGGCCCCGGTCGATTCCGGCGATCCATGCTGTCCCGTTTTTGAAAATGCACCACAAGGATCCGGTAAATCTCATGGCTCAGCTTGTCGGGATCGGTTTGCATTTTAGCAATTGCCCAAACGCACATTCAATGTGATGCTTTAAATCTGAATTTGGAGCTACGTCTGCAATCGCTTTGGATATGGCTTGATATTTAATGACCATCAGGAGACCTGACATGGGATTTCGATGCCTCTCGCCGTCCGTCATTCGCGCATTTTCGGGAGCAGGACTAACAACGTTTGCGCTATACACCTACGCGCAGCCCATCAATCAAAAGCTGGTTGTTCGAATGGGGAGCTCGACGCCAAATGCTGCGAATGCTAAAGACGCATCGCTGATGCAAATGGCGCCTGACGATTTATGTACGAGTGAGCCGGGCTTGAACGCCTGCAAGCAACATCAACCTATGCGAGCACTGACGCCCCACGAGATTGAATTAGTCATGGGATCAAACTACATGACCGGCGGCAGCTCGCAGCCGAGTAGTCATGGGTCCTGCGGTGCGTATTCATGCCACGTGACAGCGAGCCCGCCGCCGTCAAGTCAGCCACCATCTTCCTCTGCGCCGCCACCATCGTCCCCACCTCCTGATTCAGCTCCGCCGCCAAGTGATGGCGGCGGCGGCGGTCCCGCCGCTCCAGGCATACAGGAACAAACCCATCTCGAAAACTGCGCGAAAATTTATGGGAATATTTTGCCAAAATCGGGGTTTCAAACGAATTTTACATCTGATTACGGATGGACTTCCGACTATAGTACGGGCTTGCCAGCGAAGCACCTCACCACCACAACTGACACACCACCGCCGGTTAGTGAAATCCCCCCTGGAGGAGGTAGTTGGTTGATCATAGGTGCGAGTACATATGTTGACCAAACACCGCTAAGAACCGACATATATATGGCGAGCTACACCACCGTCGCAGACATGGTAAGAACTCTAGCGCATGAGTGGTATCACCAAAATCATGATGTCGCTGGCGAATCAGACGCAATAAAGAGCGCCAACGAATCCAGCGCACAGGCACTCGGAGTGCAGGCAGAAGCCGCCTACAAAAGTGACAACGGTGCAAAATGCGCGGGCCTATAAGCAAATACGAGTCTTCCTTCCAAAACCATGATTGGAAATGGAGCAAAAAAATGCTCACTACAGTGAATAAGTTGAATCTGATCATCGCTATATCGACGATAGTTATGACGACTCCAGCGAGCGCGGACTCAGCATCGAGCAAGGATCGACAATCTGGCATAAGCGCCGTAATGGTGGTTGGGTCATCTCAGGCCGGGACATCTGAGTTTCAACGAGGCGTGTACAGCCAGCTTTTCTATGAAGCGAAGCGATGCCTGGAATCAGGTGTGGAAGTCGAGCGGTTGAACAACGACGTCACCATCTGCAACTCGAAAGCCTACGGTAAAGCAGATCCGCAGGAATGCGCCAATCGAAAAAAACAGCTTGATGCGAAAATTCAATTGACAGGCACTCAGTCGAATTTGGTCGCCTGCAGCAAGGATCCGCAGGTTTTGCAAGCTCGATATGGCGATGCGACCGTAGAGGCTGCCAGCGCGGGAGATAAGGACGCGCAGATATGCTACGTAGAGGGCCAGTGGTCGACCTCCTCGAATAAGGAATCGGCGTTGTATAGAGGGAAGGCCGAACTGTATATGAAGCAGGCATTTGCCCGAGGCGACTGGCGGGTAGTTCAGTTATTGACCATCCCGTCGGAGAGCGTCGGCCATGGAGGCGCGGGCAGACTGGTAAATTTGCCAATCATTGGATCGCCTTTCACGGTCTACAGGGCAAATCGTCTATTGGAGTTCGGTGCGACTGGCCAGTATTTGGACCTAGTAAAATCTCAGGCGCAGGATGCGAAGGCTAGCCTCAGTCAAGCGCAAATAGAAAATGCCAATACTTGGGCATGGCAAGAGTTCAAACGGCATTTTACAACTTCACCGAAGTTGTCAACTCAGCCCATACCATGTTTGACTTATGCTACCCCAGTTCCATAGACATGCTTGCGCAGCATGGAGGATTGCGAGTTGGATGCTGGAACGGTTGAAATAGTGAAGAGGTCACGCGGTCGTCACGTTATCCGTACGCTATATGACGCGGATGCGGATTTTAACTGCTTCGGCCGCGCTCCTATAGGCACATACATGCTAGCTACACTGCCCCGGTCGGGTAGCACCTTTTGTGCAATTCGACTTTGGCAAACTGGCTTGCTGGGTGCGCCGATGGAGTACCTTAATTTTCGGATTATGGGCGACCTGTTCCAGAGGCTGGGATATAGACCGGACAAAGATGGTCATATCCCTTCAAGTCAAGTGGGAGCTTATTGGTCGGATGTGCAAAGGCTTCGCACGTCCCCCAATGGCATGTTCGGATACAAGATGTTTGCTTCGAACTACTACGAGATTTCCAAAAAATTTCCCGAATTTCTACAACAGATAGCACCCAACTACGTTGTCTATCTGACGCGTAGGGATGAAGTGGGTCAAGCCATATCGTATTCGAGGGCTCAGCGCTCACGAATATGGTTCGGTGGCGTACCCGACGCGCCTGCTGTTGACTATGACTACGAGCATATCAAGGCCTGCCTGCGTTCGGTCGAAGAACAGAAGGGTTTTTGGGAGAGCGTCTTTGGTATCACTGGAACCGATCCAATACGAATTTTCTACGAAGATCTACTCGAGCCTGAGTTTAGTACGGTGACGTCTGTCCTCAGGGCGATGGGCATCCAGCCAAACCCCAAGAGCGCTATCACCGTCCCGATGACCATGCGGCAGACAGATGGTGTCAGCAAGGACTGGCGTGAGCGTTTTTTGGAAGACAGCTGCCGGGAGGCGGAAGTCAATCGGGATGCTTAAAATCGATACATCGGCGCCCACCGGTCGTTTTCACGCAAAGCTCTTAGAGCTGCCCGATGCTGGAAAGAACGGTTCAGTTCTGCACCTCGCACGAAGCCTTACCGATGCGTTTCGGCTTGCACCCGACGCCGCGATGCGCGGGATCATCTCATGGCTTGACCTGATTAGCCCCGACCCTCAGCCGCCTGTCGCATGATCTGCGACGCCCTCGGCGGACGATAGCGCCATCTTGGATACCGAGGTGATGCGCAATGGCCATGAATCCTGTGCAGTTCCAACCGGGCCT
>NZ_JBHSNG010000023.1:0-68744 GCF_042657005.1 Rhodanobacter terrae | reverse complement strand
ATCAGAGGCACATCACCGTCACGGCGGCACGAAAACACCGGAAACATCGCCTTTTTCCCGTAACCATGCCAGCGTTTTCGCACGGCCGTCTGGACGGCTGTTTCAAAGTCGATAGATCAGGGCATCCTTAAGGCTCCGGTTGAAGTATGGCAGCGGCCCAAGTCTTTGGGCCGCTGCCATCGTTGGTCCAACTCTCTTGGCGCTCTTCTACCACTGGCCTAGTGTTCACGACAGGACGAATGACTGGCACAGCTTTGTTGGCACCAATACTTGTCGAACCTGCTTGACTATCAACGTCTGACTCCATGGTTTTCAGAGAATTACCGTGGACCAATTTTCTTGGCCGCATTCAGCAACTAAAAAACTGCCTCCTGGCAGCCAACAAACTGCCGCATAGTCGCTGATCGACCAACGATGTGCCTCATTCTCACCATCCTCACCGACAAACCGCCGCGAATTAGCCGGTCCGTACTTTCAGAGCCAGTATCGACCTACCAACACGCTGCCTCATATTCGGACCAACAAACTGCCGCCAATTTGCTGGGCGCCTGGTCTCAGTAGAGGCCAGCTAGCCACCCTTCACGACGGTGTCATGTCGGCCTCTAACCACCGCGCAAAGGCTCGAATATCCACAAAGCCGCGGGCGCCAACGCAGAACTCGGCAGGCTCCGTCGACGCCCAAAAGGCCTTCACGCTCGGCAAATCCGCTTCGGGTCGCCCGTCGTAAAGTGCCGTTGCTTTCCAGTCATACACGGTCATCACGTTGCCTAGGATAGGCCGATCGAGCCGTCACCGCACCGCACTGAGCCCGCCAGGATCGGATGAACGCCGTGACCTGACTGTAGCCTCCGCCGTAGCCTTGCTCCTTCAGCTGCGCCAACAGCCGCAACGCCGTGCGGCGCTCCTTGCGTGGCCGCCGTAAGTCGGTCTCCAGCGATTGCCGAAACCACTCGGCATAAGCGTCAAGCTTGCACGGCCCGCTGGGCCGCACATACGTCATCTCACTGCGCGCCCGCTCGTTCGGCCACTTCTTGACGGTGTTTCTCGACAGACTCGTTCGGCGTGTGATCTCGCTGATCGACAGGCCGTCCCGAAACCGCATTCTCCGGACTTTCGCGTACATCGCCACGGTATGCACCTCGTCTTCCTGCTAGGCTAAACCCGCAGGCTAGTGAAGAACACCCTGGTCAATTTTCAGTCGGCAGAACCTCGATTTACTGGTCAGTTTTCAATCGGCAGCAACAGCCAGGCGACACGATTTAGGGGAAGACGACATCGCCGTCGGCGGCTCTGGTACGTCTCCCCCGATGAGTCCGCGAGCTTCGGCATGGCTGCCTGCTGAACCGCAAGGCCTGCGCGGAGTATCTCGGCGTGTCGCTGCGCACGGTCCGGTACTGGGATGCTGGGCGTAACCGGGTGCCGTGGTCGGTCGTCCAGCTGCTGCGGCTCCTGCGCTGTGGCGACCTGGGCGCACTCCACGATGAATGGGACGGCTGGACGATTAACCGGCTGGGTCTGCACACACCTGCTGGCCGCACGTACCGAGAGCGCGATATGCGTCACTGGTGGCTGACGATCGAGCAGGCGCATCTTTTCCGCGAGGGTTACGACAAGGCGACGGCGGTGCTACCGAAGGTGGGCGATAGCCCGGACGCCCGCGAAGCGGTGCCTTTGATCGCGATGCCAGGTCGAAGCGCGGACAACCGGACCGCCCTGCACCTCGTCCCTGCCCCAAGCCAGTAAGTATCCTCCGGCAGAGCCGGAGGCATTACGATGGCTGGCCCCTCAAAGGGGCCTTTTCGCCATCGATCAACATCAAAAGCGAAAAGCCGTGGGGGTGAAGCCGACTGCTGGAAAGGTCAAACCTTGGTGAGTCCCCCGGCAGAGCCGGGGGTTTACCTGAGTGAATCACGTCAAACCGCTTTAAAAGGGACGCCCGCTGATCCGTACATGTCGGCTTTTGCGCCCGGCCGCGCGTCCTCCGCGGAGCGAAGCGACGCGGAGCACGCCGGTGCGAGCGCGGGGCTTGTCTATGAAGCTGGTCTGCTGGCCCAGCAGGACGCCGTCTTCGCATTGGTGCACGACAGCGTGCACGCCATGGGCGGATCGATCAGCGCCGAGCACGGCGTGGGCCAGCTCAAGCGCGATGCGCTGGTGCGCTACAAGGAACCTGTCGAGCTGCCCTCAGGCGATCCGTCAAGCAGGCGCTGGATCCGCAGGGAATCATGAACCCGGGCAAGGTGCTGGCTGCGGTTTCCGTTTGAAGCGTGCCGCGTAGGGCTTCGCGCATGGTCAGGTTCGAGGCTGTTCACACTTCATGGTCGGGGGTTCGGTGAATGCCGCCATAAGGCAGCCGCGGTACCGCCGGTGCGCCCGCGGAAGCGCGCGGCTGGCGACGCCCCGAAACCGTACGGGCGATCTCGATGTCAGGTGCGCGGCGGCAGCCATGGTTTTAGCGCTTGCTCTGCCAGCGCCGGCCAATCGCGATTCGCAGCCGGGTTGGCCGGACTCGGGTGAATCAGGTAACGCACATCCGCGTCCTTACCGAGCAAGGCTGTGGCGCGCCGTTCGGCGTAGCGGCCGATGCCCACGACCGCCGCCGGCGCCAGTGCGCGGACGGCAGCTGCCAGTGCACGGTCACAGACCGCGGTCAGTGCCTCGGTCTCGCGCAAGCTCAAACGTTCCGGAATGAGATTGTGCCCGTCCTTGATAAACAGCAATGGGCAGTAATTCCACACAAAGAAACGCGCGAAAAAATCCTCCGGCGTACCGAGACGCGCTTCGGCCCAGCGCCAAAGCCGCGAACCACTGCCCTCGTTGCGGTGACTCGCCATGCCGAGAACCGGGTATTTGGGATGTTGCACAGGCAGCACCTTGCCGAGCGGCGATTCGATATGAAACCACTCGCGCACCATCCGCACATCGCCAAACGGCACACCCGTTTGCGCCATGCCCCACGGCCCGGGGTTCATGCCCAGCAGCAACACCCGCCCGCGCTTCGTACCGTAGCGACGCAAGTATTCTCGGTGGCCAGCCCAAGCATAGATCAACGGGTTATAGACGTGGCTCGGCGCACTCCAGCGCAAATCGTCGACTTCATGCGCGAATGTGCGGGTGACTTTGAGCAGGCCGGGCGAAGTCATGTGTGATGGCGTACAGGTAACCAGTTCATATCTGCAGTGTGGACCCGGCCTGGTGAAGATCCTTGGAAAGCCGCCGTCATTCCTGCAAAGGTGGGGGGCGACTTTCACCAGCGAAGCTTGTGGAAGCTGCCCGGCAGCCGTGGGTAAATCGGTACAGGCGTATTATCTGCAACATCGATCATCATCCGAGCACGAATCGAAAGATGGGCAAGCGAGCGCGGGTAGCCCGAGCACAGCTTTCCACAAACTGCACGATGGCTCGAATCTTCGGATTTCGGTCACGCCCACGCACAGCGACTATTCGAGAAAGCCTGAAGGATCTTACACGATGAGCGTTCAAGCCATGCTTGATCGTGCGTTCTACCGGCGCGACCCGCGCCGCGTGGCACCAGAATTGTTGAACAAGGTGTTGCTGTGCTCCGACGGCCGCAGCGGCCGTATCGTGGAAGTGGAAGCCTACTGCGGCGCGCTGGATGCGGCCGCGCATGCCTATCGCGGCAAGACCGCGCGCAATGCCACCATGTTCGGGCCGGCCGGTCACCTATATGTATATTTCAGCTACGGCATGCACTGGTGTTGCAACGCTGTGTGCGGCGAAGTGGACGAAGGCGTTGGCGTGTTGCTGCGGGCTCTGGCGCCGCTGACAGGATTGGAGGCGATGCGCGCTGCACGCACGGCTTGTCGGCGCGACCGTGATTTGTGCCGCGGCCCGGCACGCTTGTGTCAGGCGTTCGACATTGATGGAGCGTGCGACGGCATCGACCTGATTGGCGGCATGGCTGGTGTGACCATCATCGATGACTGCACGCCGCCGCCAAGACGGCCGGTCATGGCTTCGCGGGTGGGAATTTCGCGCGCAACCAGCCAGCCGTGGCGCTGGTACGTACCGGACAGCCCCCACGTTTCACGTCGGTAACAGCATTGAGGATGCAGGGCTGAACCACGGTCGTGGCAAGCGGCTCGCCAACACTTTCATGCCTCAATGTCCGGCGCAGCGTACAAAATCACTCTACACATATCACGTAACGTTCACGTCGTTTGTAGCGATGATTTGGGAGCATCTGCAGCTGTTCTGACGGGGCCCTCGCCTCGGTTATGACAGCATGACGACGGCGAGTGATTGCCGGCGTGATATTCGTGATGGGCGGAGGCAGCAGCTCCGCTGATGGGCAACTGACCTGCCGCACGAGCCGAAGGCTTGGCTTTCTGCGAGGACGCAGACTTGAGAGGGGACAAGCCGTGCTTATCAAGAAGTCCGAGCAAATCTCACGCTGGCGTTGGCCTGGGCGATTTCCCCTGCCGCGCAATGCCGGCGTTTCGGCTCAATCACGAATCGAAACCGGGAGGACCTGGCCAGAGCCTCAAGGTGCCAAGCGCGTACAACACCTCAGGGTGTTTCGTTATGACCCCGAGTCGGGGGATGGCCCACGCATTGACACCTATGCCATTGACCGTGATCACTGCGGCCCCATGCTGCTGGACGCGCTGATCAAGATCAAGAATGAGATCGATCCATCGCTTGCCTTTCGTCGATCATGCCGCGAGGGCGTATGTGGCTCGTGCGCAATGAACATCAACGGCACCAACTGGCTGGCGTGCACCCGCTCACTCGACGAAATTTCTGATCCGGTGACCGTGTATCCACTCAACAACATGGATGTCGTCAAGGACCTGGTGGGCGATCAGACTCACCTGTTTGCGCAGTATCACTCCGTCATGCCCTGGCTTCGCACCAAGACACCGGCCCCCCCCTGGTCGTGAGCGTTTGCAGTCGCCCGAAGAGCGTGCTCGGCTGGATGGCGACTACGAATGCATTTTGTGTTTCTGCTGTACCTCCAGTTGCCCCAGCCACTGGTGGAATGGCGACAGATTCCTCGGCCCGGCGATATTGCTGCAGGCCCACCGCTGGCTGGTGGATAGTCGTGACGATGCCACGGAAGAGCGGCTGGATGCACTCGAAGATCCTTTCAAGCTGTACCGTTGCCACACCATTCTGAACTGCACGCGCACCTGCCCCAAGGGTCTCAACCCCGGCAAGAAGATTGCCGAGATCAAGTTGATGATTCAGCAACGGAGGAGTTGAGCCATGGCCGCTGCCCGACCCCGCCCACGCTCTCCGGACGTACAGATTTACCGTCCGCAGCTGACCTCCGTGTTGTCGTTCACTCACCGAATAACCGGGATATGGCTTGGCCTGGGCAGCATATTGCTGGTGGTCTGGCTGGCAGTCCTGGCTGTGGGAGGCAACGCTGCTGTTGCCACCGACGGTCTCCTGCATTCCTGGATCGGTGTTGTTCTGCTGCTGGGATGGACTTTCGCGTTGTTCTTCCACCTGTGCAACGGCATCCGCCATCTGGCCTGGGATCTGAATTTCGGCTTCGAACTGCGAAGCATCTATTTGTCCGGCTGGATCGTGGTTGCAGCCAGCGTGACCCTTACCCTAACGACCTGGGCCATCGGCCTGGCTGTAGTGAGATAACCCCATGTCACAGTGGAAACGACGCGACCCACTCGACCGTGATCCGCCGGAAGGCCGGGCATCATCGCTACATCGCGCCATGGGCCTGGGCTCGGCCAAATCCGGTGCTCATCATTGGTGGCTGCAGCGCGCAACTGCCGCCGCATTGGTCCCGCTCTCGGTGTGGTTTCTCGCCGAGCTGATTGCACAGATGGCCAAAGGGCACGTAGCCGCGGCCGCATGGCTCGGAAAGCCATTCGTAGCGATCCCAATGATCCTGCTGCTAGTTGCGATGTTCCAGCATCTGCGCCTGGGCTTGCAGGTCATCATCGAGGATTACGTTCATTCCGACCGCATCAAGTTCGCCGCGGTGGCTGCCGTCCACGGCGCTTGCTACACCCTGATGGCAACCGGAATTCTTGCGATGATTGCCTTGCGCTGAATGGCTTCGACAGCAAGGGTCCTGACACATACGCTGAAGGAGAGAGGCATGTCATCGAACAGTTTCGGTACCAGAGATCAGTTTGCCGTCGACAACAAGGCGTACACGATTTACAGAATCGACCGTGTCAAGACGGCGCATCGCTTGCCGTACAGCCTCAAGGTATTGCTCGAAAACCTGTTGCGTAACGAAGACGGGCATCTGGTTACGGCCGAGCAGGTTCAGGCCCTGGCGGATTGGCAACCATTAGCCGCGCAACATTCGGAAATCCAGTTCACACCCGCACGTGTGCTGATGCAGGATTTCACTGGTGTGCCCTGCGTGGTGGACCTGGTGGCCATGCGCGATGCGATCATCGCCCTCGGCGGCGACCCGCACCGGATCAATCCGCTGATTCCCGGCGAATTGGTCATTGATCATTCGGTAATCGCCGACGTATTCGGGCAGGCCGATGCCTTTGCCACCAATGCCAGTCTGGAATTCGAGCGCAATGTTGAACGTTATCAGATGCTGCGCTGGGCGCAACACGCGTTTACCAACTTCAAGGTAGTGCCGCCGGACACCGGTATCTGCCATCAGGTCAACCTCGAATATCTGGCCCGTGTCGTGTTCACGCGCGAGGATCCGGATGGCATTGTGGCTTATCCCGATACCCTGATCGGCACTGACTCTCACACTCCCATGGTCAACGGGCTGGGCGTGCTGGGATGGGGCGTCGGCGGTATCGAGGCCGAAGCGGCCATGCTGGGTCAACCGATGAGCATGCTGATCCCGCAGGTGGTCGGCCTCAAGCTGACCGGTGAATTTCCGCCCGGAACCACCGCCACTGATCTGGTGCTGACCGTGGCCGAACTGCTGCGGCGCACCGGAGTGGTTGGCAAATTCGTCGAATTCTACGGCCCCGGTATTGCCAAGGTACCGTTGGCCAACCGCGCCACCCTCGGCAACATGAGCCCCGAATACGGCGCGACCTGCGCGATCTTCCCGATCGACGACGAAACGCTCTCCTATCTGCGCCTGACTGGCCGCTCCGAGCACCAGATTCACTTGGTCGAGGCCTACGCCAGGGAACAGGGCCTGTGGTATGACCCGGAACACGAGCCCGAGTATTCGCAGACTATCGCGTTGGACCTCGGCACACTGGAACCGTCCATCGCCGGCCCCAAGCGCCCGCAAGATCGTATTCCGGTGCGGATCGCGCCACACGCCATCGACGCATTGTTCGAAGGTCAACCCTACGAGAAAGCAGTGCTTCGCGGACTGGACGAAGCCAATGCCGAGTCGTTTCCGGCCAGTGATCCCATCGCGGTTTCTCCCGGCTCGACCAACCGGCCTCCGGCAACACCCTGCCGCTGCAATCGCCACCACAACTGGCCGCATGCCCCGGTGGACATCACCATTCCCGGCAAGGGCAAGACGTGCGTGGACAACGGCCACGTGGTGATTGCGGCCATAACTTCGTGTACCAATACCTCCAATCCGTCGGTGATGATCGGCGCCGGCTTGCTCGCCAAGCGGGCGGTCGAGAAAGGCCTCACCCGGCAACCGTGGGTCAAGACCTCGTTGGCGCCAGGCTCGCGTGTGGTAACGGATTATTACGACCGCGCCGGCCTCACGCCCTATCTGGATCAGCTCGGCTTCAATCTGGTTGGTTACGGCTGCACCACCTGCATCGGCAATTCCGGACCGTTGATACCGGAGGTCGCCGCGGCAATTGACGAACACAAACTCAACGTCTGTTCCGTGCTCTCGGGGAATCGCAACTTCGAAGGTCGCATCCACCCCCTGACGCAAATGAATTTCCTCATGTCGCCGATGCTGGTGGTGGCTTATGCACTGGTCGGGACGATGCACACCAACCTGTTGAGCGAACCGCTGGGCACCGGCAGTGATGGCAAGCCGGTCTACCTCAAGGACATCTGGCCTTCGACTCATGAAATCCAGAACGTCATCGATGCCTGCCTCCAGGCCGACATGTTCGCCAAAGGCTACGCCGATGTATTCAAGGGCGACGACAATTGGCGCAACCTGCACGTGCCGGAGGGTGATGCGTTCGAATGGAATGCCGATTCCACTTACGTGCGTCAGCCACCCTACTTCGATGGTGTGGGCCGTGAGCCGCCGCCCTTGACCGACATCAAGGGCGCACGTGTTCTCGCCAAGCTGGGCGACTCGGTGACTACCGACCACATCAGTCCAGCCGGCGCGATCAAGGCCGATTCACCTGCCGGCGAATACCTCATCGAACATGGCGTAGAACGGAAGGCGTTCAATTCCTACGGCTCGCGTCGCGGCAACCACGAAGTTATGATCCGTGGCACCTTCGCCAATATCCGTCTGCGCAACCAGCTTGCGCCTGGTACCGAAGGCGGCTTCACCCGCGACTTCACCCGGGACGATGCGCCGGTAACCACGATCTACGGCGCGTCGGTCAATTACATCGCGGCCGGTATGCCACTGGTGATCCTGGCCGGCAAGGAATACGGCTCGGGATCTTCACGCGACTGGGCCGCCAAGGGCACGGCATTGCTGGGAGTCCGGGCAGTGATTGCCAACTCCTACGAACGTATCCACCGCTCCAACCTGATCGACATGGGCGTGTTGCCGTTGCAGTACAAGGAGGGCCAGGGCGCCGATGCACTAGGCCTGTCCGGCGAAGAGACCTTCGAGATCACTGGCGTTGCCGGCACTGACGCCTCCATGCACAGTGTGCACGTTTGCGCCACCAGCCCGCAGGGAAAGACGCAGGAATTCGAGGCGGACGTACGCATCGATACGCCTGCCGAGGCTGCATATTACTGCCACGGTGGCATTCTTCCCTATATGCTCAGGCAACTACTCTTGGCCTCCCCGGAGTCCGGCTCGAAAGCGTGAGCGATATTCAATGACCGCCGCGCGGCGCCGCTGCAGATGAGCGGCGCAGTACGGTCACGGCGCATCTGGCGGTGTCGAGCGCGCACCCCGGATCGTTCCGGTCGACAAACTGATGTATGCGGTCAGGCATTGCCGCGTGCGATCAATCGCGGTGGCACGGCAAAAACCAGTGGTGGACTCACCCATACCGCACGCCAGGACGATGCGTTTTCCACCGCAACGGTGGCGCCATTCGTAAGCAAACTTGACTAGGATCAGGACGGCAGCCATTGCGCTCGCGGAACATGGGCTTCAGCGACACCCGAACGGTGTTCATGAAACGAGATGATCCGATGGAATTCCATATTGCGCTTACCGATACCTCCCCTGCTCCGGGCGTCATCCAGGATGCGTTGTTCGACATGGACCCGGGTGTGGTGGTCGATCTCGACATGAGCGGCTTGGTCATGCGGATTTCTTCCATCGTGGGAACGCCTGACCTTGTCCAGGTATTGCGACAGACCGGCTGGGAAGTGGCCCCCAAGCAGATCGTGCAACTGCCATCGATCTGCTGTGGTGGTTGCGGCGGATAAGCCTTCTTCGCCTCGTGCCGGACTTTGTGGCCAGCGTCCATGCCGGCCGCATGCGGCTATCGACATGTCCTGGAGCAGGTCGTCTCCAAGAGCGTGCTGAACAAGACATCCGATATCGTGATTGTCGGCACCAGTCCGGTCGGACTGTTTTTTGGCCGTTCACTGGCCGACGTTGGCCTGAGCATCGCGCTAGTCGAGCGGCAACCCGAGTCGGCATGGCGGAGCCTGCCGCTGCGCCTATCCCCTAGTCGGAGGGTATGCCCCACGCTTTGTCGCCGAGCACTTCGCGCTGATCGGCGATGCCGTGGCGGGGATGCATCCCGTCACTGCACATGGTTTCAATGTCGGTTTGCTCGGACAGTCCACGCTCGCACGCGAATTGCTCGCGGCGGTTGCAGCCGGCCAGTTCATCTCAAGCCCCGGATGGTTGCGACGCTACGAACGTAAGCACCGGCTGGCTACCCCCTGTATCCCACCACTCAAATGCTCGCCGGCCTGTATGCCGATGATCGTCCCCTCCCGCCCGGATATTGCGCAAGCCGGCCTTGGATGCTGGCGCACGACTGGGGCCGTTCGAGAAAATCGTGCTCGCGGGTCTCACTGCCGAGTCGGCCGGTATTCCGACGTTGTTCCGGCCAAGCCACGTGGCCGCCAGGCGGAGAAGTCACTCCAACCATCGGAACCCTCGCTGCGCCGGTCGCCAGTATGGACACCTGATGCATATGGTAACCCGCACCTGAGCTACGTACTGTCGTTTGGCATGGGCGCGAATGCACAAGTTCACCTTGGTACACTGACCCTTTCAGCTGCAGAGTCGGATCATGAGCAGGCAAGCACCGCAGATATGTACCGCCCACAAGGACATTCAGCGATTGGAGAGGCTGATCACGCAGCTACCCGCGCACAGTCATGTTGTGGTGTCGCTACCCGATGGCTGCACGTACACCGGCGTCGTCAAGGTGCGCGCCAGCGCACAGGTGTTTCGCGATCCGCAAGGGCAGGAAGGACTCAACGCCGAAATCACCCTGGAGTGTCCAGATGCGCCCCATGGTGCCTGGCACCTGTGGCTAGACCAGATCGAGCACGTCGAGCACCTTGATTCCGGACTGGCCAGCGAAAACTGACTGCAACGACTGACTTGGCGCCGCTGCCAATCCTCGTCGAACGGGCGCGCCTCGATCTCGCACGTCCAGGCTGAAAGCGGTTGCTGACAACCAGTGAACCGTGGCGGCGACGTCGGAGGGCTTGACATGGAAGCCATCGGATTTGTCCGGCGTTGCGCGGCGTGTCGGTCCGAGATCGGTCCTACTGTCGATAATCGCAGTGACTACATGGATACCGGCTGGCCACAGACTACGCGCCATGGATTCGGCTCGGCTGAGCAAGGCCGCCTTGGCGGGTGCGATACCGTACGCGACATTTCACGGCTAAACCACAAACGCACGGCATCAGGCGGTCGCGCCAGTCGGACCGGAACAGCAACGCGACCCAGACCCTTGCTGCCGAGCTGCAATCCTAGATCCGCAATATGCTGCGCGCCCGGCTTTCCGGATGGGAATGTCACACCGAGGCCGACGCCTTGGCTTGATCGGCGATAGCCTTCTCCAGGCGTTCGACCTTGCCAGTAATCTCGTGGTCGTGTCCGGGGCGGATGTCCGCCTTGATCACCAGGTCGACGCGAGATCCGTACGCCGCTACGGCGTCGGTCGCGCGATGGATCACGTCGAACACCTCGTCCCACGTGCCTTCGATGGTCGTGAACATCGAATCGGTACGATTCGGCAACCCAGAGGCACGAACGATCCTTACCGCCGCAGCGACCGCATTATGTACGGCATCATCGCCGGAACCACCACTCGGCCAGACAGAAAACGCTACCAGCATGTTCGCTCTCCTTTCCACGTGCAGTTCAGGTGTACCTATTGTATCGAGCAGAGACAAACAGCGCGCAAGCTGATTGCAGCTGCCAGCAGCACGGACTCGCCGCACGCGTAACCAAGCAACATGCCTCCGTCGGGAGCGCCGAGAACTCGACGCCCTGGGAGCCTGGGCGGCAGAACGGGTGACCGGCTAAAATCGGGTATGACGACAACCTGTCGCCCGTATCAGCCCAATCAGATCCTGACGCTGCCACCCTCGGTCAGCAGACAGATGGCCAAGAACCACGTGCGCTGCACTAGTTTGGTTTCAGCGAACAACGTACCGCTGGTCAGCGATACCTGCCGCTTGCAGCGATTGCACTGATAGACGTCGCGCTGTTTGAGGTGGCTGTGCCGGGTATGACCGCAGCCTTGGCGGCGGAACCCGTTCGGCCAGCGCGCCTTCGCCAGTGCCTCACGGCACGCCGTCTCGCTGGCATAGCGCTCAAGAAAGCCCATCAGGCTCATGCCCGGCTGAAACTGCACCTGATTCTTCTTCATGACGCTTCCTCCGTCTCTTCAGAGGGTTGCAGCGTCTAACCCTACGTATCAGGGGATGCGACAGGGGGAAATCAGGTGATATCTTGCACGGTGACACCACGACGGACAGACCTCATTCGAGGTCTTGCTTTGTATCGACGTTGGTTGCCGGCCACCCTGCCCCACGAGCTGCACTTAGCCGTCACAGAGCACTTGTGTAATCTCACCGGGTTGCAACATCGCCGAACAAGTCACGCTGACACGCCACAATACTTCCAACTCGTCAGGGGGAACGATCATGGCCGAAGCCGCACAACCGAAGAACGAACCCGAAGAATCGCCGCTGTCGCCCTGGTGGCTGCGTTCGGTCTTGATCGTGATGACGCTCGGGTTTGCCGGGTTGCTGGCGATTACCACACTGGCGTATCGCAACGCGCCACCGATTCCAGGCCTGGTCACCGACGCAGGCGGCGCCACCGTCTTCACCGCCGACGACATCAGCAACGGCCAGGCGCTATTCCTGCGTTACGGCCTGATGGACAACGGCACCATCTGGGGACACGGTGCCTATCTCGGACCGGACTATTCCGCCAATGCACTGCATGATATCGGCGATGACACCGCCGCCGCGCTGACGCAGCAGCAATACGGCAAGCCGATTGACGAACTGTCCCCGGGTCAATTGGCCGCAGTCCGCGCACAGGTGGCGGTGACGCTGAAGACCAATCGCTTCGATGCCGCCAGCAACACGCTTCATCTGACCGCACCCGAGGCCGCGGCGTATCGCCAGCAGGTGGGCCGCTGGGCCGCCTATTTCCACAACCCGTCCAAAAACGGAGGACTCAAGCCCGACCTGATCACCGATCCGACCGAGCTGCATCAACTCACCGCCTTCATCACCTGGGCGGCGTGGGCTTCGGTCGCCGACCGTCCGGGCAGCGATTACTCGTACACCAACAACTTTCCTTACGATCCCGAGGTCGGCAATGTAGCGCCGCCGGGCGCGCTGCTGTGGAGCGCATTGAGTCTGGTAGTGCTGCTCGGCGGCATCGGCGCGGTGCTGCTGGCGTTCGGCAAGTTCGATTACCTGGGTTGGGTCAGCCGCGGTCATCACGTGCATCCGCAAGTGATCCCGGGACAAGCCAGTCCAGGTCAGCGCGCGCTGGTGAAGTTTTTCGTGGTGGTGGCGCTGCTGTTTCTGCTGCAGACACTGGTCGGTGGCGCGGTAGCGCATTTCCGCGCCGACCCCGGCAGCTTCTACGGCTTCCAACTGGAAAAGATCTTCCCCAGCAATCTGCTGCGCATCTGGCATCTGCAGACGGCGATCTTCTGGATCGCCACGGCCTACGTCGCCGCCGCGCTGTTCCTCGGCCGCTCGTTGCGCGCCGACGAGCCGCGCTGGCTAGCGCCGGCGATCCACCTGCTGTTCGTGGCGTTCGCGCTGGTGATCGGCGCCAGCCTTCTTGGAGAATGGGCCGGCCTGTCCGGTCTGCTGGGCGACTGGTGGTTCTGGTTCGGCAACCAGGGTTGGGAATACCTTGAGATCGGCCGCTTCTGGCAATACTTGCTGGTCATCGGCCTGCTCGGCTGGTTCGCCATGCTGTGGTGGCTGGCTCGGCCGCGCACGGTGGCCAACCCGGAAGCGCGACCATTGGCGCGGATGTTCCTGTACGCGGCGCTGGCGATACCGGTGTTCTATATCCCGGCATTGTTCTTCGGGGCGAAAACCAACTTCACGGTGGTCGACACCTGGCGCTTCTGGATCATCCATCTGTGGGTGGAAGGCTTCTTCGAGTTCTTCGCCACGACGGTGGTCGCGCTGACATTTTTCCAGCTCGGCCTGACCCGACGCAACACCGCGCTGCGGGTGATCTATCTGGATGCCATCCTGTACTTTGGCGGCGGCCTGATCGGCACCGGCCATCACTGGTACTTCACCGGGCAGAGCCAGTTCAACATGGCGATGTCGGCAATGGTTTCGGTGTTGGAAGTGGTGCCGTTGACCCTGTTGACGCTGGATGCCTGGGACTTCGTGCGCACCACCCGCGGCGACTGCGATATCTGCGAAAAGTCGATCGCCGTTCCGCACAAGTGGACGTTCTATTACCTGATCGCAGTGGGCTTCTGGAATTTCCTGGGCGCCGGCGTCTTCGGTTTCCTGATCAACCTGCCCATCATCAGCTACTACGAAGTCGGCACCATCCTCACGCCCAACCATGGCCACGCCGCCATGATGGGCGTGTTCGGCATGCTGGCGATCGCACTGATGGTGTTCGTGCTGCGCCAGACCACCGACGACGCGTATTGGCCTGGCATCGAGAAATACATCAAGGTCAGTTTCTGGGGTACCAATGTCGGCCTGTTGATGATGGTGGCCTTCAGTCTGTTCCCCGGCGGCGTGCTGCAAGTGTGGGACGTGGTGCAGCACGGTTACTGGCACGCTCGCAGCCTCGCCTATACCGGCACCGACAGCGCACGCCTGATCGAGTGGCTGCGCCTGCCGGGCGATCTGGTCTTCATCATCTTCGGCGCCGCACCGCTTTCTATCGCGGCGTTCAAGGGCTATATCGGCGTGCGCGCGACGCGATAATCCTGCGATCCAATGATGTCTCTCATGGTTTCAAGAGAATTCATTCAAATGACCTCGAAATTCAGGCAGGCGATCACGTGCGCTGAAATTCGGAAGTGGACCACATAAGCGGCAACTCCATCAAGATGCATACCAAAGACACTGACCACAGGGCCACACGCATGGTGCAGGTGGGGACGGATCGCGCTACAAGAACAAGAGCGCACGACAGAACATATCGGGATGCATAGGGACGGCGCTGCACAACCTCAGCTAAGGATGGTCTGAATAAGTCCACTGCGATCTGGAGAAGAGTGCCCCTTGCGGGAGCGGCTTCACCCTTGCGGGAGCGACTTCACCCTTGTGGGAGCGACTTCACCCTTGTGGGAGCGACTTCAGTCGCGATCGCGTAGCCGCGCGCTGCGCCGCCTGACTGTGCATCGAGCCGCTGCAACGCCGGAATGCTGCAGGCCGCTGCCGCGGCCATCGCGACTGAAGTCGCTCCCACAATCTCGGCGACGAGCATAAGCTTGTTCAGACGTTCCTTAGTAGCAGACCTCGCTCTCACGCGTTGCGGGTGGGCGACTAACCGATACCGCGTCTTTGGCCACCTCATCATCATCCCGGTGTCTATATCACGATATCCGCGATGACTTGATCCCGCAAACACGTGCGAATGCTTCTGAATTTGCGGGTGATGATCTCCGCCGCCGAGGGCTGCCGCCTCCACCCGGAGTGTTTCGCTCAGGAATTCCTGAGCGAGCTGCTACAAAGCGACCCGCCGGCGACATTTCGCCCGCCTTCACCTGTGAGATAGCGGAGTCGATGGCGATCAACAACACGGACTCCGGCGCGATCATCCTGGCCGACTCGGACGTGCAACGGCTGGAAGGAAAGTGTCTTCACCTGAAATACCATCACTGGCGCAGGCGTTTGCAATGTGGTTCACCTCGCTGCCGAGGGTACGTTGGAACGACGCATCGTCAATGGCGCGGCCGGCGTGTGTGTCTTCAGCGAGGGTATTTAATCGTGCGACGATCAATGGCTCCTCGGCTCAGGCCGACTAGCCGTAGATGCTGGTCCCGTTGAGCGGGACCCCACGGTGCTGGATATTCCAGGTGCACGGCGAATATGGCTACGGCATGCATTGCAGGACGTACCTTAGGAACAAGGCAAAGTCTGCCGACTGCTTGGCTGGCACGGATCGATCAAGAGCAACAAAGCCGCGCCACATACGCCCCGGCCAGACACGCACCGCACGAGATTGCCTCAATCTGGCCAAACCAGGGGGCCGAAAGCCACCCATGCTGTGCCTGCTGCGCCCAAAACCTGCCTTCCACCTGACCTGAATCATGTGTACGCGGAAGCGACACTCCTATATTCGACCAGTCTGCCACGCGAATGCTGCTATATCGGAATTGCATGGCTTTCGACGTTTCCCGGTAGTGCTCGAACTAACTCAGGGGTAATCGCATGACGCATCCGAATCACAGATCCAACGCTTTCGGTGCTGTTCCGTTTTGCTGCGTTCCCTTTGTCCTGGTCGTTCTGGCGCAATTTCGAGCGCTTTTCCGGATCCCGTTCGTGATCGAGCCGCTGGCGCCTCATCGCGTCCGTTTCGTGGAGCTCGGGCGCCTCTACATGGAATTTTATCGTCTTGCAGGCAAAATCTTTTGAACACGAGAGAACCTATCGTCTTTGTTGGTCCAGGTATCGCGCGCGCCGTGCCGTCTACGAGTCCAGCGAAGTTAAACCAGGCAAACACAGCATCCGTCCCAGCAATCTGTTTCCGGATGCGCGCAGCGTAAGCGGAGAATCAAGTCATGACGCACGTCGTCACCGACAACTGCATCAAATGCAAATACACCGACTGCGTCGAGGTTTGTCCGGTCGACTGCTTTCACGAAGGCCCCAACTTCCTGGTAATCGACCCGATTGAATGCATTGACTGCACGCTCTGCGTTGCTGAGTGTCCGGCCTATGCCATTTTTCCCGAAGACGATGTGCCCGGAGGACAGGAGCATTTCTTGCAAATAAATGCCGAACTGGCTCCGAAGTGGCCTGTGATCGACGGCAAAATCGACGCCCTTCCCGATGCCGAGAAGTGGAACGGCGTGGCCGACAAGCTACCGTATCTAGAGCGTTAACATGGATATTGATCTGCGATTGCAGCCTCCAATCGACTCAGTCACCGGACTGCGCATTGGCGCGTCCAAGACGGTGTGCGAAGTAGGCTGGGGTGAGCTACCGCTGACTTGCCCGCCGCACGACAGCGGCCTCTGGAACAGCCATCCCCGCATCTATCTGCCGATCCACCAGACCGGCCGCGCGCGCTGTCCCTATTGCGGCACGCTTTACCTCCTGCGCGAGTCACAAGCGGACGCCGCTGCGCTGCACTTCGCCGATGTAGGGATCGAGCAGTGCTACACCCTCGCGCACGAACGCCGGGTTCGCGAGCTCATGCGGCAATGATCCAACCTCTCCATCACCCACCCGCAAGGTCATCGTCCATGGTTCCGCCTGTTCGTTCCAGCACGCCACGTGACGGCGACAAGTATGTCACTCCGGAGGGCGTCCGCGCGGTCAAGGGAGGGTTGCGCCCGCGTGCCGACAGTATGACAAAAGTCGATCGCAAGCCGCCGTGGCTGCGCGTGCGCCTGCCGGTCGGCGAGCGCTATGAAGCCGTGCACGACATCGTTCGCAGTCACGGTTTGCACACGGTCTGTGCAGAGTCCAGGTGTCCCAACATCGCCGAATGCTGGGGTCGCGGCACCGCGACCCTGATGCTGATGGGCGAGGTCTGCACCCGCGCCTGCCGGTTCTGTTCCGTGAGTACCGGCAATCCCCACGGCTGGCTGGATCCACTGGAGCCGCCTCATGTGGCCGAGGCAGTGGCGCTGATGGGGCTGAAGTACGTGGTGTTGACGTCCGTCGATCGCGATGATCTGGCTGATAGTGGTGCAGCGCATTATGCAGCCTGCATCCGCGCCATCCATGCGCGCACGCCGGCGGTCGCGGTGGAGGCGCTGACACCGGATTTCGCCGGCAACCTTGCCGCCGTGGCTAAGGTGCTGGACGCCGGGCTGGTTACCTATGCGCAGAACCTGGAAACCATCGAGCGTCTAACCCGGCGGGTGCGCGACCCGCGTGCTGGTTATGCGCAGACATTGAGCGTGCTCGAGTTCGCCAAACGGCATGCGCCCGACACGCTGACCAAGTCCAGCCTGATGCTGGGTTTGGGCGAGACCGATGCCGAAATCGGGCAGACCCTCGATGACTTGCGAGCAGCGCAGGTCGATGTTGTCACGCTCGGGCAGTACCTGCGCCCGTCGCCGAATCATTTGCCGGTGTCACGCTTCGTGACACCCGAACAATTCCACCACTATCGCGACCTGGCGCTGGCGAAAGGCTTTGTCGAAGTGGTCGCCGGGCCGCTGGTACGTTCGAGCTATCGCGCCGAGCGCGTGCTGGAGCGCAACAATGTTGGGCTTTAAATCGAGGGAGCCATCTGGTTTTCGACGTTGGCGCGTGCGGCTCGCATGCCATGCAGGAGGTCCAGCATGTTGCTGAATATTCACCTAGGCAACACCTTCCCCCACCCCGCCGTGGCCTTTCAGGCATTTCGGGCGTGTCCGCCTAGAGTAAAGCGGATGTCGCTTGTGATGCACATAAGCGCCTGCTCGGCGATGCTCTGGCGGAGAGCTTCAAGGCCAGCGACCCGTTGCCCCGGACGATTTGGCGGCTCAGTACAACGCTGCCGAAAGACTGATTTTTGCTGTTTGCCAAGGAGAACGTCATGGAACATCCGATCTATCCCCAGCTCACTCCCGAGCTCGTACGCAAGCGTCGCGAACTGGCGCCGGCCACGCTGGATGCTTTCAAGGCATTCAGTGCTCATGTCTTTGCCGACGGCGCGCTGCCGAGCAAGACCAAGCAGTTGATTGCGGTGGCTGTGGCGCATGTCACGCAATGCCCCTATTGCATCCGTGGCCACACCGAGGCCGCGCTCAAGCACGGCGCCAGCGAGCCGGAGATCATGGAGGCAATCTGGGTTGCCACGGAGATGCGTGCGGGCGGCAGCTACGCGCATGCGACGCTCGCGCTCGACACCATGCACCAGATGCACGCGGCGTCACGCTGACGTTCGGAGGAATTCGCCCGTGAACACACGCTATGCAGGCATCTCGTCCACCATCCTCGATGCCATTGGCGATACCCCACTGCTCGAGATCGAGGGTATCTACGCCAAGCTGGAATTCCTCAATCCTTCGGGCTCGATCAAGGCGCGCATCGCCCATTACATGATCGAACGCGCCGAATGCGAGGGATTGCTCAGGCCTGGCGATACCATCGTCGAGGCCACCAGCGGCAACACCGGTAATGCCCTGGCGATGGTCGCCGCAGTCAAAGGCTACCGCATGCTGGTGGTTATGCCGGAAGGCCTGTCCAGTGAACGTGTGGCGATTTCGCGCGCCTACGGCGCCGAAGTGCTGTTCTGCGGGCGATTCCACGTCAACGATGCGCTGACCAGGGCGCATGAACTCGGCCGGCAGCCGGGCTATTTCTGCCCGCGTCAGTTCGAGTCGGAATGGAATGTCGAAGAAAACCGCTTGGTGCTGGGGCCCGAGATCCTGGCGCAACTGCCGGACGGCTGCTTGCCCGACGCGCTGGTGGCCGGTGTTGGCACCGGCGGCACCTTGATCGGAGTAGGCCAGGCGTTGCGCGCCGTCAATCCCTCCGTGCGCCTGTTTGCAATGGAGCCTTCCGAATCGTGCACCCTGCTGTGCGGCGAAATTGCCCTGCACCAGATCGAAGGCATCTCGGACGGTTTCGTCCCGGGCATCTTCCAGCGCCACGCCGGCCTGGTGGATGAGGTGCTCAGCGTCTCCAGCAGCGACGCCATCGAGTCGATGCGCCATCTCGCGCGACGCCATGGCCTGTTCTGTGGCCCCAGCTCGGGTGCGCATCTGTTGGCGGCACGCCGCGTGCGCGAGCGCTATCCCGAGTTGCGTACCGTGGTTACCCTGTTCTGTGACGAGGGAGAGAAATATCTGCAGGAGCACTTCATGCGCGGCGACAGCGTCATCGTCAATGCAGGCCATTTTGCTTGAGTTCGCCGCACGGACGTGGTTCGTACACATCGATGCACGTTGCGGCGAAAACCAGAGGGGTCGTCGCATCGTGACACCAGCCACCGTTGGCGCATCATCTACTGACACGCCAGATAAAATGAGATGTTTTCGGCTGCCCCCACGACGGCAGCCAGTCGCAGGAAGGATCAGGCATGAAAATGGAGGCGCAAGTCCTCGAGGCGCAAGTCTTTCCCAAAACGCATGACCGCTCCCTGGTTTTTCTGCGACCCAACGTACGGGATGTGGGCAGTACTCGCCTGTCGACGCGTCACGGCTCCACTGCTATTGCCACCACCAGCGGCGGTCCGGCCTGGTTGCCTGGTTATGCTGATGGCGAGCAGGCCCCACTGACCGAGGTGCTGGCGGCGATCGCGCGAATCACGCGCGTGGCGGAGCTTTCGGTGACTGCGGACGTGGAGAGCGACTACGGCAACATCCTTGCGGCCGTCGATGCCAGCGTGCGTACCGTCATTGCAGTGGGTGCTGTGAGCATCTCCATCCGGAAGACGGGGTTGCCCAGTCAACGTCACAGCAGATCCCGAAGTCCCCGAAATGGCCGAACTCGCCCTGCTCGGGATCACCTGGGTGAATATCGCAACACGGCTCGCAACCATGGCACCGGCAGCGGTCGATCTTGCAGCCACCGAATTGTCTTGAAGCGAGCGATTCGATTGTCTGGTGTCCCGTTTCAGTTACTCGGATGCACAACGGCTCTTTGACCGTGAGTGAAGGGCCGGCGCAGTTCTACCCCAAGGAGACAACGATGAATACCCGTATCGATTACAAAAAGGCCGCCCCCAATGCCTTCAAGGCCATGCTCGATCTGGAAGCCGAGGTGCGCCGCTCGGGCCTGGAACATGGGCTGCTCGAACTGGTGAAGATGCGCGCTTCGCAGATCAATGGCTGTGCCTACTGTCTGGACATGCACAGCAAGGATGCCCGCGTTGCTGGCGAGACGGAGCAACGCTTGTATCTGCTATCGGCATGGCGCGAAACAACATTCTATTCGCCGCGCGAGCGGGCGGCCCTGGCGTGGACCGAAGCCGTGACGCAGGTTTCCATGAACGAATTGTCCGACACGCTGTACGCCGAACTGCAGGTGCATTTCAAGGAGAAGGAAATCGTCGATCTGACCCTGGCCATCATTGCCATCAACGATTGGAATCGCCTGGCGATTGCGTTTCGTCCGGACGTAGGAAGTAGTGCGGCGAAGCCAATCGGGTGAGAGCGAAAGGAATCATGTTCCCCATCCCTAGACGTCCAGGTTGTCGATTTCGGTGGTGAGCTGGAGATCAGACAATGCACCTGCACGGGCAGCTTCCTACTGGGCAGGTTCCACTTGGGCACGGTGATGTGGTCGACCCATGGCGTGGCTTTGCATCAGTTGCATTGGATGCGCGTCACCCTCAGTACCTCGGGATCATCGGCATGCTCCAGCAACAACGTCCGAACCCGCTCCTGCCATACCCGCGCAAACTCTGCCCGTTGCGCCGTCGAGGCCGCCGGGTCGACCGCGGTCGCCAGCAGCTCACGCAAATTGGGCGGCGCCGGGATCGACCGCAAGTCCAGTTCCACTGAGACCGCCGCCGCGTTGTCCCGGCGCCGGAAGCCGATCGCGCCCGCATGGGAAACGTCCGAAAACCGGAGCAGATGCTGACGCACAAAACGCCCACCGATTCCGTGAAAACCGTTTGCGGTGGCCGCACCGGTAATGAGCGTCAGCACCTGCGCGATGACGCCGTTGGTGCCCTCTTCCTCCGGCGCGGGCATGCGTACTTCGATCTCGCCCCGCATTGCCGGGCCATCCGGAAACAATGCCATTGTCGCCGCGCGCGCCACCAGAAAAGCGCCTGCCACCGTGGGGCAGGAATGACCAGCTAGCCGAACCGCATCGAGATAGCTGTATTCCAGCAGGCCGTCGTCGGATGCTCCCAGCAAGGCAGCCAGTGGATCGTGCATTCTGATCCGGGGTGCCTGGTCATAGAAAGTCGGGTGACTCATCCAGAAAGCCTCTTATTCTGTCGGCAATCCGACGATGCCAAAGTCGATCACGACGGCGTCGGAATCACGCTCCCGATAGGTCACGGTCAAGTTCTCGCCCAATCGGTCGCGCAGTTGGGCAATCAGAGGGATTGGGTCGTGATCATTCACGAAGCGCATGGTCTCACCCGAACGCAGCGCGCCTATTGCACCGAAGATGGCCGAATGGCGGAAGCGACGTGCCACACCGCGCGCGTCAAAAATGTGGGTGTTGGATTCGAGGGCGGGTTGCGAATGCATCGGAATAGTTCCTGTCGGCGGAGAGCCCACTCAACATACGCCGTCATATGTACTGAGCCACTGATCCAGATCAGGACGAGGGCTGGCTGTTCATGGCGGCCTCCTGCCGCCAGTCCGGGAACGGCAACCATGGTCAGAGATGCGATTCATTCGACAGCAAGGCTTCATGCGACACGCAACGGGTTCCGGTCACTGACATGCAGTATCGAAGCCAGCCTTTCCGACGGTGTCGACATGCATCAACCGGTCCGCTGATCAGGTTCCTTCTCGGCATACGGTGATGGGGCTCATCCCGCTACTGCCAGCCTGGATGCCCGATCTGGCCGGTAGCTCCAATTGATGGGGGTCAAGAACACCGTGCGCCTTTGGGCGAATGATGGCGCTCACAGTCAGGGAGATTGAACGGCCTCATGCACGGCGATATTCCCCACCAGCCGGCAGTCCAGGGGAAGGCAACGGCTATGCCACCGGCCATCTCGACGCCATCGAGCCATCGAGGCCGCTGGCTGGTGGCAGCAGTGTGCGTATCGCTCGCGGTGGCTGCTGTCCTTGTCTATCGAATGCTCTCGCCATCGACCGCCACGAATTACGTCACCGTACCCGTTACGGAAGGTTCGGTAACAAGGACGGTCACTGCCACCGGCAGCGTCAATCCGGTCCTGACCATCATCGTAGGCTCGTATGTCTCCGGCGTCATCAAGGAGCTCTATTGCGATTTCAATACGCAGGTAAAGAAAGGCAAGGTCTGCGCGAAGATCGATCCTCGCGCTTACCAGGCCGTCGTCGACCTGGCCAGTGCCGATCTGGCCAATGCCAGGGCGCAGCTGATCAAGGACCAGGCCACATCGGCTTATGCAAACGCGACCTACGCGCGCGATGCCTCGCTCGTGAAACTTGGCTATGTTTCCCGGGACGCGCTCGACGCCGCGCACAGTTCGCTTGGTGAGGCCGTCGCGCAAGTCACGCTCGATCGCGCGGCGATTGCGGCGCGCGAAGCTTCGTTGCATACCGCCGAGGTCAATCTCGGATACACCGACATCGCCTCTCCGGTCGACGGCACGGTGGTTTCCCGCAATGTCACCATCGGCCAGACCGTGGCGGCGAGTTTCCAGACGCCAACCCTGTTCCTGATCGCCACGGACCTGACGCGGATGCAGGTGGACGCCAATGTCAGCGAAAGCGATATCGGCTCGCTCAAGCAAGGCAACAAGGCCAGCTTCAGCGTGGAAAGCTTCCCGAGCCGCTCGTTCGCGGCCTCCGTGGTACAGGTGCGTCAGGCACCGCAAACCGTGCAGAACGTCGTCACCTACGATGTCGTGCTGGGCATCGATAACACCGGGTTGCTGCTCAAGCCCGGCATGACGGCAACGGCACGCATCATCACCGACGAGCGAACGCATGTGCTGCGTGTCCCCGATCAGGCGCTGCGCTTTGTGCCGAGCAACCAGCCGCCGTCCTCGGCGGCGCCCGAGGAAAGCGAAACGGGAACGCCCCAGCGCGTATGGAAGCTGGTCGAGGGGCGCCCTGCTCCCGTCCAGGTCGTGCTCGGTCTCGACGACGACACCTTCACCGAGGTCCTCAGCGGCGACCTCAAGCGCGGCGACACGGTCATTGTCGGCGAGCAGCGCGGCCCCACCACCAAGGCCGCCGGCACACCGCTGCGTTTCAGCCCGTGATGGACGCACCAGCGACCATGGCCGAGCCCGTCATCACGGTGCAGCACGTCAGCCGCATCTACCGGGCGGGCGACACCGAGGTGCGCGCACTGGACGATATCTCCCTGAACATCAACCGGGGCGAGTTCATCGCCATCGTCGGTGCTTCCGGTTCCGGCAAGTCGACACTGATGAACCTTCTCGGCTGCCTGGACCAGCCGACCCGGGGGCGGTATCTCTTCGAGGGCGTCGATGTGGCCGGACTCGACGAACCTGCGCTGGCACAAATCCGTGGCGACCGCATCGGTTTCGTGTTTCAGAGCTTCAACCTGCTGCCTCGCACCAGCGCCCTCGAGAACGTCGCCCTGCCGCTGTTCTACGCCGGCGCGGGAGCGGCGAAACATGCCGAGCGCATGGCCCGTGCCCAGCAGATGCTGCGCGATCTGGGCCTGGGCCAACGAGAGCACAACAGTCCCGGACAATTGTCGGGCGGCCAGCAACAACGCGTGGCGATCGCGCGAGCGCTGATCAACCAGCCGGGCCTGCTGTTGGCCGACGAACCGACCGGCAACCTGGACACCCGCACGTCGCACGAAATCATGCAGACGTTGCGCACGCTCAACCGAGAACGCGGCGTGACGGTCGTGGTCGTGACGCACGAAGCGGATATCGCCGGCTTTACCGACCGGGTGGTCGCGGTGCGCGACGGCCGCATCGTCTCCGACCAACCCACGCATCGCGTCGCGGAAGAGACGGAGCCACGTGGCCTGATACCGATCCGGGATACGCTTCCGCTGATCGGCTCGGTGGCGGGCACGGTGTGGAGCGCAGGCTTCGCCCGGATGATTGTCGCCGCGGCGGCACAGGCGATCTGGCGCAACAGGCTGCGCTCGGCGTTGACCATGCTTGGCGTCTTCATCGGCGTGGCTGCCCTGATTGCGATGGTGGCGGTCGGTCAGGGTGCCAACGAAGCCGTGAAGAAGCAGATCGAGAGCCTGGGCACCAACCTGCTGGTGGTGCTGCCGGGTGCGGTTACGGCCAACGGTGTGCGCGCCGGCTTCGGTAGCGCATCGACGCTCACGGTGACCGATGCCATGGCGATCCGGCGCGAGGATGCCGCAGTCGGCACGGTGGCTTACCTGATCCGGCAGGTCGGCCAGATCCAGTACGGCGGCAAGAACTGGAGCACCGGTATCCAGGGCGTTTCGGCTGACTATCTGTCAGTGGCCAACTGGAAAATCGCCGCCGGGCGCACTTTCAAGCCGGAAGAACAAGACGGCGCGGCGATGGTGACGCTGCTCGGTGCGACGGTTCGTCGCCAGCTGTTCAGCGATGTCGAGAATCCGGTAGGCGCGATGATCCTGGTCAAGGGCGCGCCGGTGCGCGTGGTCGGCCTTCTGGCCGCGAAGGGTCAGAGTTCCTACGGCCAGGACCAGGACGACGTGCTGATGATTCCGTTCACCACGGCAGAACGAAAAGTCCTTGGCGTGGCTGCGCCCAACCCTATCGCCGGTTCGGGCGACCCCTATTTCCCGCCCCCGGTGAATCCTTACGCGATCACGCCCCGCCTCACCGGCTACGTCAACCAGATCTACGTCCAGGCGGCCAACCAGACGCTGATACAGGATGCGCTGGACCAGGTCACGGCGACGCTGGTCCAGCGGCATCGCATCCACCCCGGCCAGAACAACGACTTTGCCGTGCGCAACCTGAGCCAGATCCAGCAGACCGCCGAAGGCAGTAGCCGTGTCATGGCTCTGCTGCTGGCGACCGTCGCTTCCATTTCCCTGGTGGTCGGGGGTATCGGCATCATGAACATCCTGCTGGTTTCGGTCACCGAGCGGACACGCGAAATCGGCTTGCGCATGGCGGTCGGTGCCCGGCGCCTGCACGTATTGCTGCAGTTCCTCGTCGAAGCCGTATTTCTCAGCCTCACCGGCGGCTGTGCCGGCATCGTCGCGGGAATCACCATTTCGGAATTGATATCGATCCTTGCCCACTGGCCCACCTTTTTGTCTCCTACCGCCGTGCTCGGCGGCTTCGTGTTCTCGGCCGCCGTCGGCATCTTCTTCGGGTACTACCCGGCGCGCAAAGCCGCGCGTCTCAATCCCATCGAGGCATTGCGCTATGAATAGGCGCTTCGGCAATGGCGCTGCCGTCTCTGATTCTCGGCGGTCACTCGACCCTGTCGCCCAGCGGAGGGCACCATGTCTGAAACCCGGATCCTGATCCGTGGCACCGCCATACGCGTCGGCGGGACGCAGGCGCCACTGAAGCGGGAGATGGACGCATGAAGCATGGCTTCCCATGGCGTCGGCCGGTATTCGCCAACGTGTTTGCGAATACCGCCGTACATCCGGATGCCGGCGATGCCGATCGGCAGTCACGGAAAGCCCGTCTTACGACACTGGCCATGGCGGACGCCGCAGCCGTCTATCAGGCACTGGGCAGCGCGCCGTCCGGACTGACCGAAACCGAGGCGGCCGGGCGCTTGCGGGAACTGGGCCTCAACACGGTAAGTCGCGAGGAGGTTCGCAGCGTGCCGGTGCAACTCCTGCAGAAGCTGCGCAATCCATTGAACATTCTCCTGCTGCTTATGGCCACATTGTCCGTGCTCGGGGGCAATGTGGGGTCGGCCATCATCATCGCGGTGATGGTGGTGCTCAGCACGTCGCTGTCTTTCTTGCAGGAACACCGCTCCAGCCGGGCCGTGGAAGCCCTGCGACGCATGGTGCACTCGACTGCCACGGTATCCAGGCGTGTCTCGCCAGAGACCCCGAGCCCCACGCAGACTGCCGACGCAGACATACTCGCGGCCACGCATGAAATCCCTCTGGAGCAGTTGGTTCCGGGCGACATCGTGCACCTGGCGGCAGGCGACATGGTGCCGGCGGATGTACGGCTGTTATCGGCGAGGGGGTTGTTCGTCAACGAGTCGCCGCTGACCGGCGAGGCCATGCCGGTGGAAAAGAATCCCCGGCCGCTCGCGATGCCGGCAACCGAGGCCATGCGTACTGATAACGTCTGCTTCATGGGTACCAATGTCGTCAGCGGCACAGCCGTCGCCATCGTGGTCCATACCGGCCCGCGCGCGGTGTTCGGCGATATCGCCCAGGCCATTGCCGGCAAACGCGCACTTACCAGCTTCGATCGCGGAATCTCGCGTTTTACCTGGCTCATGATCTTCCTGATCTCGGTGATGGCGCCGCTGGTGTTCCTGATCAACGGCTTGACCAAAGGCGACTGGATGGAGGCCTTGCTATTCGCCACGGCGGTGGCTGTAGGCCTGACCCCCGAGATGCTGCCCACCGAAGTCACCATCAACCTCGGCAAGGGGGCGCTGGCGATGTCGCGCAAGCGGGTGATCGTCAAGCGGCTCGATGCCATCCAGAACTTCGGCGCCATGGATGTTCTGTGCACGGACAAGACCGGTACCTTGACGCAGGACCTCGTGATCCTGGAACGCCATGTGGACCTGGAAGGCAACGAAAGCGAGAAGGTGCTCGACTATGCCTATCTCAACAGCTACTACCAGTCCGGGCTGAAGAATCTCCTCGATGTCGCCGTGCTCAAGTACACCGAAGTGCACAGCAAGTTGCACGCAAGCGGCGGCTATCACAAGGTGGACGAAATTCCGTTCGACTTCGAGCGGCGACGCATGTCTGTCGTGGTCGACGGTCCCGACGGCCGGACGCTTATCTGCAAAGGTGCCGTCGAGGAGGTGTTCAGCGTCTGCGCTCACGGCGAAACCGCGGGCCGTCCGTTTGATCTGGACGACGGCCACTGGCGAGAACTGAGGAAGCGAAGCACCGATTTGAACGAGGACGGGCTGCGCCTGATCGCCGTCGCCTACGCTCGTGCGGACGCGGGGAAGACGGCTTTCGGTCCCGACGACGAACGCGACCTGACCCTGCTTGGTTACATCGCCTTTCTCGACCCTCCCAAGGACAGCGCGCGCGAGGCGCTGGCCAGACTCGCGCAGCATGGCGTGGCCGTGAAGATCCTTACCGGCGACAACGATGTCGTCGCGAGGAAGATCTGCAAGGAAGTAGGCTTGCCGGTCAGCGACGTGCTGCTGGGCAGCGAGCTGGCCCAACTGTCGCTGGCGCAACTGGAAGCACGGGCGGAAACCTGCCAGTTGTTCGCCAGGCTCGCGCCGCTGCAGAAGGCCATGGTCATCGACGCATTGCGGCGACGCGGCCATGTGGTGGGCTATCTGGGCGATGGCATCAACGATGGCCCCGCGCTCAAGGCCGCTGACGTAGGCGTTTCCGTGGACACGGCGGTGGACATCGCCCGCGAGACGGCCGACATCATCCTGCTCGAGAAGAGCCTGCTGATACTGGACGACGGCGTGATCGAAGGCCGCAAGGTCTTCGCCAATATTCTCAAGTACATCCGCATGGGCGCCAGCTCCAATTTCGGGAACATGTTCAGCGTGCTCGGCGCCAGTGCCTGGCTCCCCTTCCTGCCGATGGCACCCCTGCAGGTACTCGCCAACAACCTGCTCTATGACCTGTCGCAAACGACCATCCCCACCGACAACGTGGACTCGGATTTTCTGGAGTCGCCACGGCGCTGGGGCATCGACAACATCGCCCGGTTCATCCTGTTCGTGGGTCCGATCAGCTCGATCTTCGACTACGTCACTTACGCCGTCATGTTCTTCGTCTTTGGCGCCAGCACGCCGGCGCAGGCATCACTGTTCCAGACCGGCTGGTTCGTGGAGTCACTGCTCTCGCAGACTCTCATCATCCACGTCATCCGCACGGCACGTAAACCTTTCGTGGAGAGCCGGCCCAGCCTGCCACTGGTCGCCACCACGATCGCCATCTGCGTCGCGGGCATCTGGCTCCCCTATTCCTCGCTGGGTGCGCTGCTTGGCTTTGAGCCCTTGCCACTGGCTTACTGGCCAATGCTGATCGCTCTCCTGCTGTGCTACATGACACTCACTTATGTCATGAAACGCTGGTTCCACCGGCGTTTTGGCGTCGGTTAGGGACTAACGCCATGACCATGCGCGTCGTCTTGCCGGCCATCGCTCCATGGGCCTTGTCGAGATGGAAAGCTCGCGCTTTGTTGATCCCGATCAAATGCGCGAGTCGGGCACGTTCCTAGAATGACTTGCGTGCATCCGCGCCGTCACTCCGGCAACACCTGTGTCCGGCGGCGCGACTGCGCCATGCAGACGGAAAGCCCATTTTACTGCCCTATCACTGTGGAACGCACCGCGATAACCAGGTCTGCGCGTCGGGCTATCCGTTGAGGCAGAACTGCAAGTGCGTGCCCAGACGCCCTCCTCCTTCATCCGGAACTCGATTGCGCCATGAACAAGAGGACCATCCCACTGCCCGATCCGCCCGTCTCCGTCGGCACGATCACTCACCCGTTGCCGACGGCTTCCGTGCATCTCGATCCGGACAGTGCGATTCACGCCGCCGAAGCCGGGTTGACCCTGGGTGTTTCGCCGACCGCGATCTGGCTGGCGTACCTGGACTGGAGCTCGCACCTGGCCAATGCTCCGTTTCGCCGCCTGGCTCTGACCCAGGCCGCGGTGGAGCAGTTCGCGCGCTGGGCTCAGGCGCTCACCGGCAAGCAAGTCATCGAAGCCGACCCCCGCGACCACCGATTCGACGACCCCGCCTGGAAACAACCGCCTTTCCGCATGCTGCAGCAGAGCTTCCTGCTGCTGGAAGACTGGTGGACCCGGGCCGCCGAACCGGCCAACGGCGTCAGCCCGCACAACGCCAGGATCGTCTCCTTCGCCACCCGTCAGGGGCTGGATACGCTGTCGCCGTCGAACTTCCTCTGGCTCAATCCGGAGGCGATTGACGCCACCTTGCAGCAATCGGGCGGCAACCTGGTCACCGGCACCCAGGCATGGCTCGATGACGTGCAGCGGGAATGGGGTGGCGCGTCGGCCGACCACGCACTGGAAGTGGGGCGCGATCTGGCGATTACTCCGGGCAAGGTGGTTTTCCGCAACGAGCTGATCGAGTTGATCCAGTACACACCGACCACCGGGATGGTACGGCCCGAACCGGTGCTGGTGGTTCCGGCCTGGATCATGAAGTACTACATCCTGGACCTGTCGCCCGACAATTCATTGATCCGCTATCTGGTAAGCGAGGGCTACACCGTGTTCGCCATTTCCTGGCGCAATCCGGACGCCTCGATGAGAGATGTCTCGTTCGACGACTACAGAGTCAAGGGCCCGATGGCCGCGCTCGACGCGGTGCAGTCGATCACCGGTGCACGCCGTATCCACGGCTGCGGCTATTGCCTGGGCGGCACCTTGCTGACCATCGCTGCGGCGGCGATGGCGCGCGATGGCGACGGTCGTCTCGCCAGCCTCAGCTTGCTCGCGGCGCAAACCGATTTCAGCGAGGCCGGCGAGTTGCAGCTGTTCATCAGCGAGGATCAATTGAGCTTTCTCGATGACTTGATGGCCGGCCAGGGTTATCTCGACAGTCGCCAGATGGCCGGCGCGTTCCAGATGCTTCGCTCCAACGACCTGGTCTGGTCGCGGATGGTCAACAACTACCTGCTGGGGCGGCCTTCGCCGACCACCGACCTGATGACCTGGAACGCCGACGGCACCCGCATGCCGGCGCGCATGCACGGCGAATACCTGCGCTGGATGTACCTGGAGAACCGTTTGGCCGAGGGTCGTCTGCTGGCGGACGGGCGACCGGTTTCGGTGGCGGACATCAAGTTGCCGATATTCCTGGTGGGCACCGAAACCGATCACGTCGCGCCCTGGCATTCGGTCTACAAGATGCATTTGCTCAACGATGGTGAGATCACTTTCGTGCTGACTTCCGGCGGCCACAATGCCGGCATCGTCAGTGAGCCGGGACATCCGCATCGCCACTTTCGGCTCGGCCAGCGCAAGGCCGAAGGCAACTATGTCGGTCCCGACGAGTGGTTCGCAGCCACGCCGGTCAACGACGGCTCGTGGTGGCCGAACTGGGTGGCGTGGCTGGATCAACGCAGTGCGAGCCCGGTCTCTCCGCCCGCCCTGGGCAATCCGGCCGCCGGCTATCCCGTGCTGTCCGCTGCGCCCGGCAGCTACGTCCTGGAGCATTGAAAAGAGCAACCGACATGAATGCACTGCCCATCGATACCTCCGGATTCATCGAGAACCGCACCTTCGACGAAATCGAAGTGGGCGACCACGCCAGCCTTGTGCGCACACTCGGCCGGCGGGATATCGAACTGTTCGCAGCGATGTCCGGCGACGTCAACCCGGCGCATATGGACCCCGTCTATGCACGCACGGACATGTTCCACCGGGTGATCGCCCACGGCATGTGGGGCGGCGCGCTGATCTCCGCGGTGCTGGGCACCGAGTTGCCCGGGCCGGGCACGATCTATCTTTCGCAGGACCTGCACTTCCAAGCCCCGGTCGGCCTGGGCGACACCATCACCGTCACGGTCACCGCGAAAGAGAAGATCGCGCAGCGGCAATGCATCGTCTTCGATTGCCGTTGCAGCAACCAGAAAGGCGAAGAGGTGATCCTCGGCACGGCGGAGGTGAAGGCGCCGCTGGAAAAGATCCGCCGCCCGCGCATCGAGCTGCCCGAAATCCGGCTCGGCAACCACGACCGTTTTCGCGAATTGATGGCGCGGGCTGCCTTCGGCGCGTCCATGGCGACGGCAGTGGTCCACCCTTGCGACGGCGTGTCGCTCAGGGCCGCGCTGGACGCCGCGAAAGCCGGTCTCATCGTACCGATCCTGGTGGGCCCCACCGCCAAGATCCAGGCTGCCGCGAAACAGGCCGGGCTGGACATCGGTGCCTTGCGCATCGTCGATGCCCCGCACAGCCATGCCGCAGCGGCTGCAGCCGTGGCACTGGTGCGCAATGGCGAGGCGCGCCTGCTGATGAAGGGTTCGCTGCACACAGACGAGCTGATGCACGCCGTGGTTGCCGCCGACAGCGGTCTGCGCACCGATCGCCGGCTCAGTCACGTCTATCTGATGGACGTGCCCGACTGCCCCCGCCCGCTGCTGGTGACCGACGCTGCGATCAACATCGCGCCGACACTGGCGGAGAAGCGCGACATCATCCAGAACGCCATCGACCTGGCCCACATCATGGGGCTGGCGAAGCCGCGCGTCGCCGTGCTGTCGGCGGTGGAGACGGTGAACCCGGCGATCCCCTCGACGGTGGATGCCGCCGCGCTGTGCAAGATGGCCGAACGCGGCCAGATCACCGGCGGCCTCGTCGACGGTCCGCTGGCGTTCGACAATGCGATCAGCGCCGAGGCTGCACGCGAGAAAGGCATCGTTTCACCCGTCGCCGGCATGGCCGACATCCTGGTGGTGCCTGACCTGGAGTCGGGCAACATGCTGGCCAAGCAGCTGACCTTCCTCGCCGGTGCCGACGCCGCCGGCATCGTGATGGGCGCGCGGGTTCCGATCATCCTGACCAGCCGCGCCGATTCGTCGCGCACCCATGTGGCCTCCTGCGCGGTGGCGGTGCTGGTGGCGCGCTCGCGGGGAGGCCGTCCGCTGCCCGTGCCGGTCGAGGCCTGAGACATGTCCCGGGCCATTCTCACGCTCAATGCCGGCTCGTCCAGCATCAAGTTCGCGCTGTACGAGATGGCCGCGAAGGGATTGCGGCGACGGTTGTCGCACGGCCAGATCGAAGGCATCGGCAGCGCACCGCACCTCGTCGCCAGGGATGCAGCCGGCGCCATCTTGAGCGAGCATCGATGGGCGGCGGATGCGAAACTCGATCACGAGGCACTGCTGACACCCTTGTTGGCATGGATTACCGCCCACCTCGGCGAGGAATCCCTGGCCGCGGTCGGCCATCGGGTGGTGCACGGCGGCGAGCACTGGGACAGGCCCGTTCGCCTGACCCCCGCGGTGATCGCCGACCTGGCCAAGCTGATCCCGCTGGCTCCGCTGCACCAGCCGCACGACCTCGCTGCCGTGGAGGCGGTGGCGCGATTGCGCCCGAGGTTGCCGCAGGTGGCATGCTTCGACACGGCGTTCCATCACGGCATGGCGCCGACCGTCAGCCGACTCGCACTGCCACGGGAATTCGCGGCCGAAGGCATGCGCCGCTATGGTTTCCATGGACTGTCCTATGAATACCTCGCCGGCCAGTTGCGCGAGCAGGCACCGGCGCTGGCCGCCGGCCGCGTGATCGCGGCGCACCTGGGCAACGGTGCCAGCCTGTGTGCGATGCACGATGGCCACAGCATCGATACCACCATGGGCTTCACCGCACTGGATGGACTGGTGATGGGAACCCGCTGCGGCAACCTCGACCCCGGAGCCGTACTGTATCTGCTGCAGGAGCATGGCCTGAGCGTGTCGGCGGTCGAGCACATGCTCTACAACGAGAGCGGCCTGCTCGGGGTATCCGGCATCAGCAACGACATGCGCACCTTGCTGGACAGCAGCGACCCACACGCCTACGAAGCGATCGACCTGTTCGTCTTTCGCATCGCGCGCGAAATCGGGGCGCTGACCTCCAGCCTGGGCGGCCTCGACGGCCTGGTGTTTTCCGCGGGGATCGGCGAACACTCGGCGCCGATCCGGGCGGCAGTGTGCGCAAGGCTGGCCTGGCTTGGCGTCGAATGCGATGGGGACGCCAACACCCGCCACGCGACCGTGGTCAGCATGCCGTCGAGCCGAGTGCAGGTGCGCGTTATTCCCACCGACGAGGAGGCGATGATCGCGACCCACACCATGAATGTGCTGTACCCCGTGACCGCACGATCCACGCAGGAAGAGTCCCGCGTGTCATCGCCGGTGTCCCGCAGATAGCCGTACCGGAGGAAACCTACGATGACTACATCAGCTTTTGACCTGGACATGGGGCTGCTGCCACTTTCATCTTTTGCGCCCTATGCGCCCTACGCGCTGCTCACGCCGCCGCCCGTGCAACGCTGGCTCGATGCGCTCTACAGCGCACAAGCGTGGGCGCCCATGCTGGCGAACCCGATGGGCTTGCCGCACCCGCCATATCCACGCCCGTTCGACGCCGCGCCGGAGCACGCCGCGTCTGCTTCCCGCAGCGCCGATGCAGCGGCATTCCCGCCGGATCCGATGACGATGCTTGCACATGCCTCCACGGTAATGTCCGAGACACTGAACGTTGCCGCACAACAGGAACTCATGCTTTTCCATCGGTGGCTCGCACTTCAGCAAGCGCTGATCTTCGGCGTGGCTTCCACCGGGGAGACGGCCGGTCCGCAAGCCAGCCCGGCCAGGGCTCGCACGGCGACGAAGCACAAGTGAATCGAGAAAAATGGAATCACCTTCGATGAAAGCCCCTGCCCTCACACCCGATCTGCTGCAGCGCATGGATGCCTACTGGCGCGCGGCCAACTACCTCGCCGTGGGCCAGCTCTACCTGTGCGGCAATCCGCTGCTGAAGCATCCGCTGACGCTGGCCGACGTCAAGCACATGCTGCTGGGACACTGGGGCACCACGCCGGGGCAGAACTTCATCTACGTACACCTGAACCGGGTCATCAGGAAGTACGACCTCGACATGATCTATGTCTCCGGTCCCGGCCACGGCGGCCCGGCCGTGGTCGGCAATACTTATCTGGAGGGTACTTACAGCGAGATCTACCCGGACATCAGCAGGGACGAGGCCGGACTGCAGAAACTGTTCAAGCAGTTCTCCTTTCCCGGCGGCATTCCCAGCCATGCGTCGCCGGAATGCCCGGGCTCGATCCACGAAGGCGGCGAACTGGGTTATTCGCTGAGCCATTCGTTCGGCGCCGTGCTCGACAACCCCGAGTTGATCGTCGCCTGCGTGGTCGGCGACGGCGAGGCCGAGACCGGCCCGCTGGCCACCGCCTGGCATTCGAACAAGTTTCTCGATCCGGTCACCGACGGCGCGGTGTTGCCGATCCTGCACCTCAACGGATACAAGATTGCCAACCCGACGGTACTCGCGCGCATCAGCCATGAGGAGCTCGACCAGCTGCTGCGCGGTTACGGCTGGTCGCCGATCTTCGTCGAGGGCTCCGACGCGGCGCCGATGCATGAAGCCATGGCCGGCGCACTGGACCTGGTCGTGCAGAAGATCAAGACGATCCAGCGCGAAGCCCGCCAGCATGGCCGGCGCGAGCGGCCGCGCTGGCCGATGATCGTGCTGCGCTCGCCGAAAGGCTGGACCGGCCCGAAGATCGTCGATGGCCTGCCGGTGGAAGGCACCTTCCGCGCCCACCAGATCCCGCTCGCCGTCTCCGCCGCTGCGCCAGCGGAACATCTGCAGCAATTGGAAGACTGGCTGAGAAGCTACCGGCCCGAAGAACTGTTCGATGGCCAAGGCCGGCTGCGCGCGGAGCTGGCCGAGCTGGCGCCGGTGGGCGACCGCCGCATGGGTGCGAACCCGCACGCCAACGGTGGCAGCCTGCTGCGCGAGTTGCGCCTGCCGGATTTTCGCGACTATGCCTGCGAGGTGCCGCAACCGGGTGGGCCCGGCATCGGCGATACCCACGTACTGGGTCCGTTCCTGCGCGACGTCGCCGCGCTCAACGAAACCCAGCGCAACTTCCGCGTGTTCGGTCCCGACGAGACCTTGTCCAATGGCCTGGCGGCCGTGTTCGATGTCACCAACCGGCAGTGGGACGCCGCCACCGAGGCCAACGACCAGTACCTCGCTCCCAGCGGCCGTGTCATGGAGATGCTCAGCGAGCACCAGTGCGAGGGCTGGCTGGAAGGCTACCTGCTGACCGGGCGGCATGGCCTGTTCAATTGCTACGAGGCGTTCATCCACATCGTCGACTCGATGTTCAACCAGCACGCCAAGTGGCTGAAGGTCACCGCCGGCTTGCCGTGGCGGCGCAAGATCGCTTCGCTGAACTATCTCCTGGCCTCCCACGTCTGGCGGCAGGACCACAACGGCTTCACCCACCAGGATCCCGGTTTCATCGATCACGTGGTCAACAAGAAGGCCGGCGTGGTACGGGTCTACCTGCCGCCGGATGCCAACTGCCTGCTGTCGGTGATGGACCACTGCCTGCGCAGCCGCCACTACGTCAACGTGGTGGTTGCGGGCAAGCACCCGGCCCCGCAGTGGCTATCGATGGAGGCGGCGGTCAAACACTGCAGCGAAGGCATCGGCATCTGGTCGTGGGCCAGCAACGACCAGCATGTGGCCTCGCCTGACGTGGTGATGGCCTGCTGTGGCGACGTGCCCACGCTGGAGACCCTGGCCGCGGTCGCTATCCTGCGCGAGCACTTGCCCGAGCTCGCCATCCGCGTGGTCAACGTGGTCGACCTGATGCGCCTGCAGCCGCCGTCGGAACATCCCCACGGTTTGAACGACGTCGATTTCGATGCGCTGTTCACCCTCGACAAGCCGGTCATCTTCGCTTTCCACGCCTATCCCTGGCTGATCCATCGGCTGACTTATCGGCGCCGCAACCACGACAACATCCACGTGCGCGGCTACAAGGAGGAAGGCACCGTCACTACGCCGTTCGACATGACCGTGCTGAACGAGCTCGACCGCTTCCACCTGGTGATGGATGCGATCGACCGGCTGCCGCAGACGGGCGATCGCGGCGTGTACCTGAAGCAGCAACTGCGGGACAAGCTGATCGAGCACAAGCAGTACATCCGCCAGCACGGCCAGGATATGCCCGAGGTGCGCGACTGGACCTGGCAACGATCGAACGAGCAACGCTCGAACGAGAGGCAGAAGGAGCGATGAACGCGCCGGCCGCCGGGCTCGGCCGCGGCGTGATCTCCTCGGTACGCGGCAGCGTGGTCGACATGCGATTCGACGGCGCCTTGCCGCCGATCCATGCGCTGCTGCGCGCCGGCAACGATGGTCGGGTGCTGATCGAGGTGCAGACTCAGCTGGATGCACAGCGGGTCCGCGGCATCGCACTCAACGTCACCCAGGGTCTCGCCCGCGGCATGCCGGTGGTCGACAGCGGCGGCCCGCTGATGGCCCCGGTGGGCAAGAGCATCCTTTCGCGCATGTTCAACGTGTTCGGCGATGCCATCGACCACCGGCCCGCGCCGACCGACCTGCACTGGCGTTCCGTGCATCGGCCGCCGCCCGCGCTGGGCCGGCGCTCGACCCGATCGGAGATCTTCCAGACCGGGATCAAGGCCATCGACGTGCTGGTGCCGCTGGAGCGTGGCGGCAACGCGGGCCTGTTCGGCGGCGCCGGCGTGGGCAAGACCGTGCTGCTGACCGAGATGATCCACAACATGATCGGCCAACACGAGGGCGTGAGCATCTTTTGCGGTATCGGCGAACGCTGCCGGGAGGGCGAAGAGCTCTACCGCCAGATGCAGCAGGCGGGCGTGCTGGACAACATGGTGATGGTGTTCGGCCAGATGAACGAGCCGCCGGGGTGCCGCTTCCGGGTCGGGCACGCGGCGCTGACCATCGCCGAATATTTTCGCGACGACGAACACCGCGACGTGCTGCTGCTGATCGACAACATCTTTCGCTTCATCCAGGCCGGGTCCGAAGTGTCCGGCCTGATGGGCCAGATGCCCTCGCGACTGGGTTATCAACCCACCATGGGCACCGAGCTGGCGGGGCTGGAAGAACGCATCGCCAACACCGACACCGGCGCGATCACCTCGATCCAGGCGGTCTACGTGCCGGCGGACGATTTCACCGACCCGGCGGCGGTGCACACGTTTTCGCACCTGTCCGCCTCGATCGTGCTCTCGCGCGCACGCGCCAGCGAAGGCCTGTACCCGGCGATCGACCCGCTGCAGTCCAATTCCAAGATGGCCACGCCGGGCATCGTGGGCGAGCGCCACTACCGGCTCGCGCAGGAGATCCGGCGTACCTTGGCCCAATACGACGAGCTGAAGGACATCATCGCCATGCTGGGCCTGGAGCAGCTCTCGTCGGAGGATCGCAAGGTGGTCGCTCGCGCGCGGCGGCTGGAGCGGTTCCTGACCCAGCCGTTCTTCAGCACCGGGCAGTTCACCGGGATCGGCGGCCGGCTGGTCAGCCTGGAGGACGCGCTGGACGGTTGCGAGCGAATCCTCGCCGACGAGTTCAAGGACTATGCCGAGAGCGCGCTGTACATGATCGGGACCATCGACGAGGCGAAGCGGAAGTTCGAGGCCACCCGCTCCGCCAGCCATTCCACGCCTGCTCGGGAGCCGCGCCATGCCAGCGACGCTGATGCAGCTTGAGATCCTTCTGCCGTTCAAGGTGTTCGCCCGCAAGTCGGGCGTAGCGCGCATCGTGGCGGAAACCGCGGATGGCTCCTTCGGCCTGCTGCCGCACCGGCTCGACTGCGTGGCGGCGCTGGTCCCCGGTATCCTGGCCTGTACCAGCGAGGCGGAGGACGAGTACTGGGTGGCGATCGACGAAGGCGTGCTGGTGAAGGCCGGCACGCATGTTTCGGTATCCGTCCGCCGTGCCCTCGCCGGCACCGACGTGGGCCGGTTGCGTCAGGCCATCGAGCAGGAATTCCTGGTGCGCGACGAGCAAGAACAGAGCGTGCGCCAGGTGATGGCCCGGCTGGAAGCGGGTTTCCTGCGCCGCTACGCGAGGTTGTCGGCATGAGCGACAAGCCGCTCCGGAAAAAATTGTCGGCCGACCAGACACTGGCCGACCAGGTCGGCATCAAGGCCGCGCGCAAGCTCAGGGCGAGGCGCCGCGGTGCGGCCGGCGTCTGGTTCGGCCTGGGCATGATGGGGCTGGTCGGCTGGTCGGTGGCGGTACCCACTCTGGTCGGTGCCGGCATCGGCCTCTGGCTGGACAAACACTACCCGGGCAAACATGCCTGGACCCTGGCCTTGCTGATGGCCGGACTGGTGATCGGCTGCTTCAACGCCTGGCGCTGGATCGTCAAGGAAGAGCACGCCATGCACGAGGACGAGGAGGATGACGATGCATGAGCTCATCACGTGGGTGCTGGCCACTGCTGCAGGCTTCGGGCTGGGCGTGGTCTTCTTCGGTGGCCTGTGGTGGACAGTGCGCAGAGGCGTCCGCTCGCGGCAGCCGGCGCTGTGGTTCCTGGGCAGCCTGATGCTGCGCATGGGCGTCGTCCTGGCCGGATTCCTGCTGGTGGGCGGCGGCGAGTGGCGGCGTCTGTTGCTGTGCCTGCTCGGGTTCGCGATCGCTCGTGTCGCGGTCACCCGCCTGACCCGGGCGAAAACGCACGACGATCCTCGGCCGGAGCCGACTCATGCACCTTAGTCTCGACCAGATGATCTTCTGGCAGCACGGCTGGATCAGGCTCGACGGCACCATCGTGTTCACCTGGGGGCTGATGCTGGCGATGGTGATCGGCTCGCACCTGATCACGCGCCGGCTCTCCACCTCTCTGCACAGGTCGCGCTGGCAAAACGTGCTGGAGATCGTCGTCGTGGGCATCCAGCGGCAGATCGCCGAGGTCGGCCTGCCTCGGCCGGCCCGCTATGTCGGCTTCCTCGGCACGCTGTTCCTGTTCATCGCGCTGGCCAACCTGTGCACGGTGATTCCCGGCTACGAGCCGCCGACCGGTTCGCTGTCGACCACGGCGGCGCTGGCGCTGTGCGTGTTCGTGGCGGTGCCGCTGTTCGGCATCCAGGACCTGGGCTTGTCGGGCTATCTGAGGTCTTATCTGGAACCGAACTTCATCATGCTGCCGTTCAACGTCATCAGCGAACTCTCGCGAACGCTGGCGCTGGCCGTGCGCCTGTTCGGCAACATGATGAGCGGGGTGATGATCATCGGCATCCTGCTGACCGTCGCCCCCTTCGTGTTCCCCGTCCTGATGACCGTGCTCGGGCTGCTCACCGGCATGGTCCAGGCATACATCTTCAGCATCCTCGCCGCCGTCTACATCGCCGCCGCCATGCGCACCCGCGACAAGGCGCCAGCCAGCCCCGAACCGAACGCATGACAGACCCACGCCGACCTGCACACCCCGCCGCTTCAAGGAGTCCACCATGGACAGCATGACCCTCATCGCCATCGCCTCGATCGTCACCGCCGGCCTCACCATCGCCATGGGCAGCATCGGCCCCGCCCTGGGCGAAGGGCGCGCGGTGGCTACGGCGCTGAGTTCGCTGGCGCAGCAGCCCGACAGCGCCGCCACGATCACCCGCACTTTGTTCGTCGGCCTGGCGATGATCGAGTCCATCGCGATCTACTGCTTCGTGGTCTCGATGATTCTGCTGTTCGCCAACCCGTTCTGGAACCACGTCATCGCCCAGGTCGCAGGAAAGTGAAGCCATGCTGATCGACTGGTTCACCGTCGCGGCGCAGGTACTGAACTTCCTCATCCTGGTGTGGCTGATGAAGCGGTTCCTGTACAAACCCGTGCTCGACGCGATCGACGCGCGCGAGCAGCGGATCGCCCGCGAGCTGGCGGACGCGGCGGCGAAGCAGGTCGAGGCGAGTACGCAGCGCGATGCCTTCCGGCAGCGCAACGAGGCCTTCGACCAGCAGCGCACCGCGTTGCTGGCCCAGGCCACTCGCGAGGCGGCGACCGAGCGTCAACGGCTGCTCGACCAGGCGCGCGCGACCGCCGACGCGCTGCTGGCCAGCCGCCAGCAGAAACTGCGCAGCGAGGCGGACCATCTCAACCGCGCCATCCGGCAGCAGATCCGCCAGGAGGTGTTCGCGATCGCCCGAAAGACCCTCGCCGAGCTGGCCTCGGCCAGCCTCGAAGCCAGCGCCACCGAGGAGTTCATTCGACGCCTCGGCCTGTTGGGTGCGGATGAGCATGACCGCCTCGGCCGCGCGCTCGCCGGCGCCGGCGAAGCGGTCCGGGTGCGCAGTGCGTTCGGATTGCCCGCGGCGCAGCGCCTGGCGATCCAGCAAGCCTTGCACCAGCTCTTCGCCAGCGATCTGCCATTGCATTTCGAAACCGCCGACGAAGTGATCGGCGGCATCGAGCTGAGCGTGAACGGACAACGGGTGGCATGGAGCATCGACGACTATCTGGGCGCGCTGGAGGACGACGCCAGCCGGCTGCTGCGTGAGAACGGGCAGACGCCCGCCAGCGCCTCCGCGCCCGGAGCGCCCGCGCCGTGAGCACACCGGCCGAAAGCCTGCACGATGCATTCGAGGATGCATTCGCCGGCCTGCGCCAGGCGCGGCAGGCGTTCACCCCGACGCTGGGCATGCGGGAAACCGGTGTGGTCACCCAGGTCGCCACCGGTATCGCCCACGTGCGTGGCCTTCCCGGCGCGGGTTACGACGAGCTGTTGTTGTTCCCGGGCGACATGTTCGGTCTGGCGTTCAACCTGGACGAGGACGAGATCGGCGTAGTGCTGCTGGGCGACCATGCCCGGCTGCAGGCGGGCGCCGAAGTCAGGCGCACCGGCCGGGTGATGGATATCGCGGTGGGCGATGGCCTGCTCGGTCGCGTGATCGATCCGCTGGGCCGGCCGCTGGACGGCCGCGCCCCGTTGGCCGCCGGCAAGCGGCTGCCGATCGAACGGCCTGCCCCACCGATCATGGACCGCGCACCGGTCAGCGTGCCGCTGCAGTCCGGACTGAAGGTGGTCGACGCACTGATTCCGATCGGTCGCGGCCAGCGCGAACTGATCGTGGGCGACCGCCAGACCGGCAAGACCTCGATCGCGATCGACACCATACTCAACCAGCGTGGCGAGAACGTGCTGTGTGTCTATTGCGCGATCGGCCAGCGCGCCGCCGCCGTCGCCCGCGTGGTCGCCAACCTGCGCGAACATGGTGCGATGGAATACACCGTGGTGGTGGTGGCCGAGGGCGACGATCCACCCGGGCTCGTCTACATCGCGCCTTACGCCGCGACCAGCATCGCCGAGCATTTCATGGAGGCCGGTCGCGACGTGCTTATCGTCTACGACGATCTCACCCAGCACGCGCGGGCCTACCGCGAGCTTTCCCTGCTGTTGCGCCGCCCGCCCGGCCGCGAGGCTTTTCCGGGCGACATTTTCTACATCCATTCGCGACTGCTGGAGCGCGCCACCCACCTCGGCGCGGAGCGCGGCCATGGTTCGCTCACGGCGTTGCCGATCATCGAGACCGAGGCACAGGATATCTCGGCCTATATCCCGACCAACCTGATCTCGATCACCGACGGACAGATCTATCTTTCGCCATCGCTGTTCGAGCTTGGCGTGCTGCCGGCGATCGATGTGGGCAAGTCGGTGTCGCGCGTCGGCAGCGAGGCACAGCGCGCTTCCTATCGCGCCGTCACAGGCGATCTCAAGCTGGCCTATGCCCAGTTCGAGGAGCTGGAGAATTTTGCCCGCTTCGGCACTCGCCTGGACGAAGACACGCGACGGATCATCGACCACGGCGAGCGTATCCGCGCTTGCCTCAAGCAGCCCGAACTCGCGCCGGTCAGCGTGCCGGCGCAGATGGCGATCCTGCTCGCCCTGTCCCACAAGTTGTTCGACCCGGTGCCGCTGGCGCAGATGGCCCAGGCCGAGCGCGCGGTGCACATGGCCGCCGCGAACATCCCCGCCTCGCTGTGCGCCCGCTTCGAAACCGGCGACAAGCTCACCGAGGCCGATCGCGACGTCATTATCGAGATCGCGCGCCAGGCGCTGGCAAGCTGGTGTTCGACCGAAAAGACGACGCCGGTCCCGGGAGAAGCCGGGCCCGCCGCTACGGCAGCAGGTCGATGAGCGACTCGCTCGCCAACCTGCGCCGCAAGATCGGCAGTGCCGCCGAACTGCAGTCCGTCGTGCGCACCATGAAAGCCCTGGCGGCATCGAGCATCGGCCAGTACGAGCAGTCCGTGCTGTCCTTGTCCGACTACTACCGTACGGTGGAACTGGCGCTCGGCGTGTGTTTCCGTCAGGCCGCCGCCGCATCGGCGTTGCCGCCGGAAGCGCGTGAACACGCCGCCAGCGGCATCGTGGTGTTCGGCTCCGACCAGGGGCTGGTGGGCCAGTTCAACGACAAGGTGACCGAGCATGCGTTGGAGACATTGGCCGAACTCGCCGGGAATACTCTGGTGTGGGCTGTCGGCGAGCGGGTGCATGCTCGCCTCACCGACGCAGGCATCACACCGGTGGGCCTGTTCGGCCTGCCCGGCTCGGTGCAGGCGATCACGCCGCTGGTGTGGAACATCCTGGTGCATAGCGAACGCCAGCAAAGCCTGAGCGCACTCCATCTCTGCTACAACCAGCCACTCGCCGGCGCGGGCTTCGCACCGGTGAGCCAAAGGCTGCTGCCGCTGGACGACGCATGGAGGCGCCGGCTCGCCGACCGGGCTTGGCCGACCCGCAACCTGCCCGAGGTCATCGGCAACCGCAGCACGACCTTGCGGGCACTGATCCGGGAATACTTGTTCGTGTCGATCTTCCGCGCCTGCGCCGAGTCCCTCGCCGCCGAAAACGCCAGCCGCCTGGCCGCGATGCAGCGCGCCGAAAAGAATATCGACAGCTTGCTGGAGACGCTCAACGGTAGCTTCCACCGGCTGCGCCAGGACAGCATCGACGAAGAGCTGTTCGATGTGATCACTGGCTTCGAGGCGTTGAGCAAAACGCCTCGGGGACGACGGTAACGGCACTACTCGGACAGCTCCTGGGCAGCTTCGTCGCCGCCTGTCCAGCGCCGGAACCGGGTGTCGAGGCCGTCCAGGTAGGTGTACAGCATCGGAGTGATGTACAGCGTGAGCAACTGGGAAAACACCAGGCCGCCGGCGACGCAAAGGCCCAACGGGCGCCGCGAATCGGCCCCCATGCCCATGCCGAGCGTGATCGGCAGCGTACCCATCAACGCAGCCATCGTGGTCATCATGATCGGACGGAATCGTATCATCGCCGCTTCGTAGATGGCCTGCTCGGCAGGCACGCCCGCGTCGCCGCGCTGACGCTCCAGGGCGAAGTCGATCATCATGATCGCGTTCTTCTTGACGATGCCTATCAGCATGATCATGCCAATGAAGGCATATAGCGTGAGCGGCACGTGGAAGAGGTACAGCGTCAGGAGAGCGCCCATGGCCGCGGACGGCAGGCCGGACAGGATCGTGATGGGATGGATGAAGCTCTCATAGAGGATGCCCAGGATGATGTAGACGACGATCATCGCGATCAGCAGCAGCCACCCCATGTTCGAAGTGGAGCTCTGGAACGCCGCCGCGGTACCGGCGAAGCTGCCTTGTATGTCGGCCGGCAAGCCGATCGCCCGTGTCGCATCTCGGACGCTGATCAACGCGTCGCTCAGAGCCTTGCCTGGCGCCATGTCGAAGGAAATCGTGATGGCCGGGATCTGGCCCGAATGGTTCACTTCCAGGGGCATCGTGCTGCGGCGAACGGTGGCAACGGCGCCCAGCGGTACCATGCCTCTGCCGCTGCCGTGCAGGTAGAGACGCGACAGAGCGGATGCATCCGTCTGGTACTTGGGCAACAACTCGAGTACCACCTGGTATTGGTCGGCGGCGGCATATATCTGCGATACCTGCTGACCGCCGAACGCTTCGCCCAGCGTGGTCTCGATCTGGTCCGCCGTTACGCCGAGTGCGCCGGCGCGCCCGCGGTCGATGTGGACTTCGACCGATGGCGCCGCGCGGTCGAAATCGCTGTTGACGCCGACGAAAGTGGGATCGCGTTGCAGCGCTTTCACCAGGCGTAAGGAGTAGTCCTGCAATTCGGCCAGATCGAGGCCCTTCAAGGTGTATTGGTAACTCGAACGCGAGCTGCGGCCGCCGATGCGGATGCTGGGCGGATTCACTATCGTCACCTGGGTGCCGGGGATATCGCCCAGCTTGGCGCGCAGCTCATTGGTCACCTGGTAGGCCGACAGCCGACGCTCGGAAAGCGGCTTCAGCGCAATGACCAAACTGCCGCCTTCGTCCGACTGCAGGCCCCCGACGTTGGGATCCTGCTCGACGATCTGCCTCACCTGCGCCACGTACTTGATGTACTGGTCGAATGAAGTACCGACGGCGACCTGGATGTCGCCGCGAAGCTGTCCGGTGTCGTCGCTGGGCAGGAAGTCCTGCGGCATGACTTCGAACAACGCGTAGCTCGCCAGGATGCTTCCTGCGAACACGGCCAGGATGACAGTCCGGTGCTCCATGCTCCAACGCAGGCTGCGGTCATAGGCGTTCCGCAGTCGATCGAACCCGCTCTCGCTCCAGCGATAGAGTGCGTTGTGTTTCTGTTCCTTTTCGTGGCGGAGCATGCGGGCACACAGCATGGGCGTCAGCGTGACGGAGACGATGCCGGAGATGAAAATGGCGAGAATGACCGTCACCGCGAACTCATGCAGCAGCCTCCCCACGATGCCGCCCATGAAAACGATGGGAATGAACACCGCTGCCAGCGATATCGTCATCGAGACGATAGTGAAGCTGATTTCGGCCGATCCCTTGAGCGCAGCCGCATAAGGCTGCTCGCCCGCCTCGACGTGCCGGACGATGTTCTCCAGCATGACGATCGCGTCGTCGACCACGAAGCCGACGGACAGCGTGAGCGCCATCAAGGACAGGTTGTCCAGGCTGAAACCCAGGGCAAACATGCCGATGAACGTGCCGATGATGGCGATCGGTAGCGCCAGCGAAGGAATGAAGGTCGCGCTGGCCCTGCGCAGGAAAAAGAAAATCACGCCGACGACCAGCGCACACGCGATCAGCAGAGTCAGTTGCACATCGTCGACCGCCGCCCTGATCGACTGGCTGCGGTCGTAAAAAATGCGCATCCGGATCGAGGCCGGCAGCTGGGCTTCGAATTGCGGCAACATCTTTTTGATGTCGTCCACCACGGCCATCGTATTCGATCCGGGTTGCCGCTGTATCTCGACGGTCACCGCGCGCTGGTCGTTGTACCAATCGGCCGAACGAACATCCTCCACGCTGTCGACGACGTTAGCCACGTCGCCGAAGGTGACCGGTGCACCGTTGCGATAGGCGATGATCTGGCGACGGAATTGAGCCGCGTTGTTGAGCTGCCCCCCGGTGTGGACTACCGCTGTCTTCGATGGTCCATTGAGCGCGCCCGACGACTGGTCTGTGCTTGTGGCGTTGACCGCAATGGCGAGGTCGTTCAAGGTCAGATTCCGCGCCGCCAGTGCGGCCGGGTCGGCCTGGATGCGGACCGCGTATTTAGCGGGTCCATGCACGGTGGCCTGCGCCACGCCGTCGACGGTCGAAAGCTGGTTGACCACCACGGTACGGGCGTACTGGTCGACCTTGGCGATGGGCAGGCTTGTCGAAGTGAGGACGATGAAGAAGATCGGCTGCGCCGATGGGTCGTTCTTGCTGATCGTGGGTGGATTGGGCATCGCATGCGGAAGCTTCCGGCTCACGCTGGAGATGGCCGCCTGCACGTCCTGCGCGGCTGCGTCGATGTTGCGATCCAGCTTGAACTGGATGGTGATGCTGGTCGAGCCCTGGCTGCTCGACGAAGTCATCGAATCCACGCCGGAAAGGCCGGCCAGCGCGCTTTCCAGAGGCGTCGCCACCGCCGAAGCCATCGTTTCCGGATCGGCACCCGGCAGGTTCGCCCGTACGTTGATCGTGGGGAAATCCACGTTGGGCAGTTCGCTCACCGGCAACATGGCGTACGCAAAGATGCCGAAGATGACCAAGGCCGTCATGACCAGGATGGTCATGACGGGGCGCTCGATGAATCGTCGCGAGATGTTCATCGCGACGCGCTCTTGCTCGCCTCACCCGGAACCGTTGGCTTCAGACGGGAACTCCCCGACGCATTGCCGACTGCGGAGAATATCTCCACATCGCCGTCCGGAACGACGCGCAGCTGCCCCTCGACAATGACCGAGTCACCCGGCCTGAGGTCGCCCTGGACGGCGACGCTCCTGGAGTTGTCGAAAAGGATCTTGACGTCGTGCTGGATTGCTCGACCGTTCGATACCACATAGACGTACGATCCATTGGGGCCATCATCGACCGCATCGTGTGGAACGACCAGCGCGTTGGGGATGTCGTCCAGCGCCACGGTGACGTCGACCAGTTGACCGGGAAGGAGGGACAGGTCCGCGTTGGGAAAGTCGGCTCGCAGCTCGATGGTGCCGCTTTGGCTGTTGATCTGGTTGCTGGTGAAATCGACCGGTGCGGATAGAAGCGCGCCATGGAGATCGCGCGCGTCGATCGTTGCCATCACTCGATGCGACTTCAGTCTCGCCTGAAGTCGCGGGAGGTCGGACTGCGGCAGACTGAACGACAGCTTGATCGGCTCGATCTGGGCGATCGTCACCAAAGGCGAACCACCGGTACTGCTCACCATGTTTCCCGCGTGTACCAGCAGTGGCCCCGTTTTGCCATCGATGGGCGAGCGGATCTGCGTGTATCCCAGATTGATCTGCGCCAGATCGAGTGCCGCCTTGTCCGCCTCGACGGTAGCGGCCAGCACATCGGTATTGGTCGTGGCGGTATCATGCAGCTGCGCGGAGATAGTGTGCTGCTCGTACAGGGACTGATAGCGTGCCTTGTCGCGCCGCGCATTGTTCAGCAAGGCCTTGTCGCGCTGCAGGATCGCGCGCGCCTGATCCAATGCAGCCCGGAAGGGGCGCGGGTCGATCTGAAACAGCAGGTCGCCCGCCCTGACAAACTGCCCTTCCTTGAAGTCGGCGGAATCCAAGGTCCCCTCGACCCGGGCCGTAACCTGCACTGTGGCATTTGCGATTACGGTTCCCAAGGTGTGCTCCACGACGGCCATGTCGCGGCGTTCCACGTTTGCCACCCGAACTGGCGCCGACGAGTTCTTATGTTCTTTGGGAGTCGCGGCATTCCCGCCCTTGAAGTGCCAGAATCCGCCGAGAACCAAGGCCAGCGCAGTGGCTCCAACGAGCCCATTACGGACTTTCCGCTTTCTCACGTCATGCATCCCCGAACACTTGTTCGTTGCAAGTTGCCAGCCGACATCAACATCACATGCGACTCGCCGCGGATGCCGCTTGGTCGAGCTTACCAACTGGACCTCAGTAATCGCTTAGCGACGGCGGATGCATCGTCCAGCCTCAACGGAAAACCACCGGGGTCGGCTTGGCCGCCTCTGCGGTGACCGGCCCCTACGGGGCAGCGATGTCGAGACGTTCTTCGGACACTCCGACCCCTGCGGGTGCGATCTCGCGGCTGGCGATTGCCAGGGCTCGCCCCTCGCCTGCCCCGGTTGAAATCACGGCGATCGTTCACCCGGGGAAACACGGTGGTCGTCTGACGGCACTACCAGCGGTCCTCATCATGTCCATATAGGGCCCAGTACGGTTACTGGATGCCGAATCATGCACAAGTCCCTTCTTTCGATGCTGGCCGGCGGGCTGCTGTTCGCCATGGCGGGCATGGGCCACGCGGCGAGCGTCCACGATAGCGACTACGTGGCCATCGGTGTTCCTGACTTGCGGCAGGCTACGGCGTTCTTCCACAACGTACTGGACTGCGAAGAGGTCAACCCCGCCGCTGGCGGCGAATCGCTTCAAAGCGGTCATGCCACACCGGATGCCCTGCCCGTGTCCCGCCTGCTGCTTTGCGATGCCGGCACGGTCGTCGAATTGTTCGACGCTCGCGCAGCGCATTCCGCTTCCCCGGCGCGCCATGCCATGGATCGCGGCAGCGAGCCGATCGCATTCTCCGCCGACAATGTGGCGCATGCCGACCGTTGGCTGCGGCGCGAAGGTGTCAAGGTCATCGGAGCGCCGGTCGTGGCGATCGCTGGCCCGCATGCCGGTCAGGCGGTGGTGAACTTCGTCGCGCCGTGGGGTCTGCGGCTGCAACTGGTCGGCAGGAACCCGACTCAGGTCGCCACGGCGCCATGATCGTCGCTGGCAATCCGTGCGGTGCAGTGCCATAAACACGGTATGTCCTCTCAAGCGATCGAGGTGTGCACCCATGCTGCGACGCTGCCCGAATTCGTGGCAGCGCATCCGCGCCTGTTCGTGCTGACGGGAGCCGGCTGCAGCACGGATTCGGGCATTCCCGATTACCGCGACGCCAACGGTGGCTGGAAACGCCAGCAGCCGGTGACCTATCAGGCATTCGTGGGCGAACCGACCACACGCCAGCGCTACTGGGCACGCAGCCTGGTGGGTTGGCGACGCTTCGGGCGGGCGCAACCGAATGCGACCCATCACGCGCTCGCCCGGCTGGAGCAGCAAGGCAAGCTGACTTTGCTGCTGACCCAGAACGTGGACCGGCTGCACCAGGCCGCCGGCAGCGAAAACGTGGTCGACCTGCATGGGCGGCTGGATCGGGTCCGCTGCCTGGCCTGCGAATATCGCATGCCGCGAATGGGTTTCCAGGTTGAGCTGTTGCGGCTGAATCCGGCCTGGGCGGAGCTCGACGCGGCGGATGCGCCGGACGGCGACGCCGAGCTGGAGGGGCGGGATTTCTCCGGCTTCCAGGTGCCTTCGTGCCAGCGTTGCACCGGCCTGCTGAAGCCGGACGTGGTGTTCTTCGGCGAGAACGTGCCGCGTGAGCGCGTGGATGCCGGCATGCAGGCCTTGCACGATGCCGATGCGATGCTGGTGGTCGGTTCGTCGCTGATGGTGTATTCCGGCTACCGCTTTGCCCATGCCGCGGCCCGTGCCGGCAAGCCGATCGCCGCGGTGAACATGGGCCATACCCGGGCCGATCCGCTGCTCAGTCTCAAGATCGAGCAATCCTGCGCGCAGGCGCTGGCGTTCCTGTAGCGGTCTGCAGCGGCGAGACTCAGCGACGGGCGCGAAAGAAGTCACGCAGCAGACTGGCGGATTCCTCGGCCAGCAAGCCGCCGGACACCTCGATCCGATGGTTGTGGCGTGCGTCGATCAAGGTGTCGAACACGCTGCCGGCGGCGCCGGTCTTCGGGTCGGCGGCGGCGTAAACCACGCGACCGATACGGGCGTGAATCATCGCCATCGCGCACATCGAGCAAGGCTCCAGCGTGACGTACAGCGTGGCGCCGGATAGTCGATGATTCGCCAGTTTCTCGCCCGCCGCACGCATCGCCATGATCTCGGCATGCGCGGTCGGGTCGTGCAAGGTGATGTTGCGGTTCCAGCCGGCGCCGACGATCTCGCCGTCCTGCACCAGCACGGCGCCCACCGGCACCTCGTTCTCGGCGTCGCGCGCATGCACGGCAAGCTGCAGCGCCCGCTGCATGTATTGCACGTCCTCGGTCGAGAATGCTCTCGATGTATCGGGAATTTCGTCTGTCATTTCAATGAATTGTGCTTGGAACACGAGAAAGCCGGCAAGCTGCCGGCCTTTCTCGGTGCGCGCAAGTGGTTGATCTGCCTATTCCCACTCGATCGTGGCGGGCGGTTTGCCACTGATGTCATAAACGACACGAGATATACCACGTAACTCATTGATTATTCTGTTCGAAACTTTACCGAGAAACTCGTACGGCAAGTGCGCCCAATGCGCCGTCATGAAGTCGATGGTCTCCACCGCGCGCAGCGCGATCACCCATTCGTAGGCCCGCGCGTCGCCGACCACGCCTACCGATTTCACCGGCAGGAACACCGCAAACGCCTGGCTGGTCTTGTCGTACAGATCGGCCTTGCGCAGCTCGTCGATGAAGATCGCATCGGCCTGGGCCAGCAAGGCGGCGTACTCGGGCTTCACTTCGCCCAGGATGCGCACGCCCAGGCCCGGGCCCGGGAACGGGTGGCGGTAGACCATCGCGCGCGGCAGGCCGAGTTCCACGCCGATGCGGCGCACCTCATCCTTGAACAGCTCGCGCAGCGGCTCGACCAGTTTCAGTTTCATGTGCGCCGGCAAGCCGCCCACGTTGTGGTGGCTCTTGATGACGTGGGCCTTGCCGGTCTTGCTGCCGGCCGATTCGATCACGTCGGGATAGATGGTTCCCTGCGCCAGCCACTTCACGTTGCTGCCGTCGGCGGTGATCTTGCCCGACTCCTCGTCGAAGATATCCACGAACAGGCCGCCGATGATCTTGCGCTTGGCCTCCGGATCGGCCACGCCTTCGAGTGCTTTGAAGTAGCGTTCCGCCGCGTCGACGCGGATCACCTTGACGCCCATGCCATGCTCATCAGACGCGGCGGCCATCGTGGCCATCACCTGATCGCCTTCCTGCCAGCGCAGCAGGCCGGTGTCGACGAATACGCAGGTCAGCCGGTCGCCGATCGCCTTGTGCAGCAGTGCCGCGACCACCGAAGAGTCGACGCCGCCGGACAGCCCCAGCAGTACGTGATCATCGCCGACCTGCTCGCGCACGCGGGCGATCTGGTCGTCGATGATGTTGGCGGCGGTCCATAGCGTGGCGCAGCCGCAGATGTCGACGATGAAGCGCTCGAGCAACGCCCCGCCCTGCTTCGTATGCGTCACTTCCGGGTGGAACTGCACGCCATACCAGCGCTTGTCCTCGTTCTCCATCACCGCGACCGGGATGCGGTCGGTGATGCCGGTGATCGCGAAGCCCGGCGGCGCCTTGGCGACGTGATCGCCGTGGCTCATCCATACGCTGAGCCTGTGCGCATCGGCATGGTCGCTGAGACCGTCGAACAGCCGGCTCTGCGCAACGATGTCCACTTCGGCGTGACCGAACTCGCGTGCGTCGGCAGCCTCGGTTGCGCCACCCAGTTGAGCGGCAAGCGTCTGCATGCCGTAGCAGATGCCCAGGATCGGCACGCCGGAGTCAAATACCTGCTGCGGCGCTTTCGGTGCGTCTGCCAGCGTGGTGGATTCGGGACCGCCGGACAGGATGATGCCTTTGGCGCCAAACGCGGCGATCTCGGACGGCGCGTGATCCCAGGCCCAGATCTCGCAGTAAACGCCCAGCTCGCGAATGCGTCGCGCGATCAGCTGTGTGTACTGCGCGCCGAAGTCGAGTATCAGGATCTTGTCGCTATGGATATTGGTCATCGGTCCGGTTTTCGCCGCATGGCAATCAGGCCACGTCGACGCCTTTGATCTCGAAAAGCAGTGCAACGCCGGATGTGCCGGTCGTCAGCTGTAAAACAAGGCGCCGGCACTCGGGCCGGCGCGTCAGTCACGAGTTGAGCCGGTAGTTCGGCGCTTCCTTGGTGATCTGGATATCGTGCGGATGCGCTTCGGTGACGCCGGCGGAAGTCACCTTGACGAACTGTGCGTTGTGCCGCACCTCGTCGATGGTAGCTGCGCCCAGATAACCCATCGACGCGCGCAGGCCACCGATCAGCTGGTGGATGATGTTGCGCAGCGGACCGCGGTACGGCACCCGGCCCTCGATGCCTTCGGGTACCAGCTTGTCGGCGTCGGCCTCTTCCTGGAAATAGCGATCCTTCGAACCCAGCTGCATCGCGCCGATCGAACCCATGCCGCGATAGCTCTTGTACGAACGGCCCTGGAACAATTCCACCTCGCCGGGCGATTCCTCGGTGCCGGCGAACATCGAGCCCAGCATCACGGTGGACGCACCGGCGGCAAGCGCCTTGGGGATGTCGCCGGAATAGCGGATGCCGCCATCGGCGATCAGCGGAATCTCGTCTTTCAGCGCGGTGGCGACCATATCGATCGCCGTGATCTGCGGCACGCCGACACCGGCGACCACGCGGGTGGTGCAGATCGAGCCGGGGCCCACGCCGACCTTTACCGCATCGACACCGGCGTCGAGCAACGCACGCGCCGCTTCGCCGGTGACGATATTGCCGGCGATCACCTGCACCTGCGGATAGTGCTTCTTGACCCAGGCGGCGCGTTCGATGACGCCCTGCGAATGGCCGTGCGCGGTATCCACCACCAGCACGTCGACGCCTGCATCGACCAGCGCGGCGACACGCTGCTCGGTATCGCCGGCCACGCCGACGGCGGCGCCCACCAGCAAGGCCTCATGCGGATCCTTGGCGGCGTGGGGATTGTCGCGGGCCTTCTGGATGTCCTTGACGGTAATCAGTCCGCGCAACTGGAAAGCATCGTTGACGACCAGCACCTTCTCGATGCGGTGCTTGTGCAGCAGTTGCAACACCTCGTCCTGGCTGGCGCCTTCGCGCACCGTCACCAGCTTGTCCTGGCGGGTCATGATGTTGCGCACCGGGTCATCGTGCTTGCGCTCGAAGCGCAGGTCGCGGCTGGTGACGATGCCGACCAGCTGCTCGCCATCCACCACCGGTACGCCGGAGATGTTGTGTGCATGGGTCAGCCTCAGCACTTCGCGGATCGAGGTGTTCGGGTTCACGGTGATCGGACTGCGTATCACGCCGGCCTCGAACTTCTTCACCAGCCGAACTTCCGCCGCCTGCTGCTCGGCCGTCATGTTCTTGTGGATGATGCCGATGCCGCCGTTCTGCGCCATGGTGATGGCAAGACGGGCTTCGGTCACGGTGTCCATGGCGGCGGACACGATAGGAATGTTCAGGCGCAGGCCGCGGGTGAACCGCGTTGATGTATTCACATCACGCGGCAGCACGATGGAATGGCCCGGAACAAGGTAGACGTCGTCGTAGGTCAAGGCCTCGGCGAGGATACGCATGCGAAAAGTCCCGCTGCAAAGAGGGAATTATACGCGCCCTGCCGTGAGGCTCGCCAGCCATGCGGCTGAACGGAACGCCGGATCAGCCGGTCTTGTGCGGCGCTGCGTGCGCTTCGGCCGCTTCCAGCGTGTTCTCCATCAGCGTAGCCACCGTCATCGGACCGACCCCGCCGGGCACCGGGGTGATCCAGCTGGCACGCTCGACGGCGGCATCGAATTCCACGTCGCCGACCAGCCGGCCATCGTCGAGCCGGTTGATGCCGACATCGATCACCACGGCACCCGGCTTGATCCATTCGCCCTTGACCAGCCCCGGCTTGCCGACCGCGACGGCCAGGATGTCGGCCTGGCGCACGAAGCCCTCCAGGCCTCGGGTGAAACGGTGGCACGACGTGGTCGTGCAGCCGGCAATCATCAGTTCCAGCGCCAGCGGCCTTCCGACGTGATTGGAGACGCCGACCACCACCGCATGCTGGCCGCGCACCGGGCGATCGGTATGGCCGAGCAAGGTCATGACGCCCTTCGGCGTGCACGGGCGCAGACCGAAACGGCGCAGCGCGAGACGGCCCACATTCACTGCCTGGAAACCGTCGACGTCCTTGTCCGGGTCGATGCGGTCGACCAGGGCGTCCTCGTCGATATGCTCAGGCAGCGGCGACTGCACCAGGATGCCGTGCACGTCCGGATCGGCATTCAGGCGGTCGATCAATGCGAACAGCTGGTCCTGGGTCGTGCTCGAAGGCAGGTCGTAGTCGAACGAACGGAAACCGACCTGATGGCAGGCTTTGCGCTTGTTGCGCACATACACCGACGAAGCGGCATCGCTGCCCACCAGCACCACCGCCAGTCCCGGCGCAGGCAGCCCGCGCGCCACCCGTTCGGCAACCCGCAACCCCACCCGATCGAGCAGTTCCTGCGCGATGCGTTTGCCGTCGAGAATGCGTGCGCTCATGTTGATGCCTGGCTGGAAGTTGCCCATTATCGCGGCTGGCCCACATGCATACAAACCATAGCGCGAGAGTGCCAGATGTCCGTTGAACCGATCTCGCCCGCTTGGGAACTTGTCGAGGAGCCACTGCGGCTGCGCCCATGGCAGCGACGGGATGCCGAAGGGTTGTTCGAAGCGGCACGCTCATCCGTGGCCAGCGTGGGTCGTTGGCTACCCTGGTGCCATGCGGGTTACGACCTGGATCAGGCACACGCATGGATAAGCCATTGTCAGGACGGTTGGTCGCGCGGCGAGCACTTTGCGCTCCCGATTTTCGATCTGCGAACCGACGAATTGATCGGCGGATGCGGACTCAACCAGCTCAACCACCAGCATCGCAGCGCAAACCTCGGTTATTGGGTGCGTCAATCGCGTCATGGCGAGGGCATCGCCACGCGTGCCGCCGCGCTGGTCGCGCATTTCGGCTTTGAACAGCTGGGACTGATACGCATCGAGATCGTCGTCATGCCCGACAATCATGCCAGCCTGCGCACGGCTGAAAAAACAGGCGCGCACTTCGAAGCGGTAGCGCGGCACCGTCTATGGGCGAATGGACAAGCCCATGATGCTGCGGTGTACGGTCTGACTCCGGCGGATCTGCCACAGTCCGCGCAGTAGCCTGGCAAGTGCGTGCCGAAGAATCAGCGTGTGCGCTTGATCAGATCACTGACCCTGCGCCGAGCCTTCTGCGCCTGCTCTTTGGTCAACACCTTCTTGCGTCCCGCGTACGGGTTCTCGCTTTCGCGGAAGGCGATCCGGATCGGCGTACCCTCCAGTTTGTAGCGCTTGCGGAAGAAGTTTTCCAGATAGCGCTGATACGCCGGTGCGATGTGCTTGGTGCGAGTGCCGTGGATCACGATGGTCGGCGGGTTGTTGCCGCCCGGATGCGCAAAGCGTAGCTTCGGCGAGTGGCCATGTACCAGCGGCGGCTGGTAACCCTCGTAGGCTTTCTCCAGCGTCTTGGTCAGATCGGAAGACACGAGCACCTTGGTCGCCGATGCATGCGCACGCACGACGGCGCGCATCAGCTCGCGCAGACCCGAACCGTGCAGCGCCGAGATATGCACCTGCTTGGCCCAGTCGACGAACACCAGTCGGCGGTCCAGGGCACGCATGCACTCGTCGCGCTGGTATTGATCCAGGCCATCCCATTTGTTGATGGCGATCACCAGCGCCCTGCCCTCGTCCATGGCGTACCCGATCAGGGTGAGATCCTGGTCGGCCAGGTTTTCGCGCGCATCGATCATCACCACTACGACCTGGGCCGCAGCAATCGATTGAAGCGTCTTGATGACGCTGAATTTCTCGACGGCTTCCTCGATGCGCGCCTTGCGGCGGATGCCGGCGGTATCGATCAGCGTATAGCGCTTGCCGTCGCGTTCCAGCGGAACGCGGATCGGATCGCGGGTGGTGCCGGCCACATCGGAGACGATCAGCCGGTCTTCGCCCAGCAGGCGGTTGATCAGTGTCGATTTGCCGGCATTCGGACGTCCGACGATGGCGACACGGATGCTGCCGTCTTCTCCTTCTTCCTCGACCGTGCTTTCCTTGTCGGCGGGCAGCAATGGCAGGATCAGCTCGATCAGCTCGCCGGTACCGCGATTGTGCGCGGCTGACAATGGCAGGATATTGCCGACGCCGAAGGCGGAGAACTCGGCCAGCACGGCCTCCTCTTCCAGCCCGTCGGTCTTGTTGACTGCGGCGATGATGGTTTTGCCGCTGCGGCGCAGTTCGCCCAGGATGACGTAGTCCTGCGGCAGCAGGCCTTCGCGGGCATCGACCACGAACACCAGCACGTTCGCCTCTTCGATCGCCAGGCGAACCTGCTTGGCGGTCAGCACGTCCATGGCTTCCTCGACCCCGGACAGACCTCCGGTGTCGACCACCACGAAGGGCCGCGCGCCGCTGCGGCATACGCCGTAATGACGATCACGGGTGACGCCCGGCATGTCGGCCACCAGCGCGTCGCGGCTGCGCGTCAGTACATTGAAAAGGGTCGATTTACCGACATTCGGACGACCAACCAGCGCGACGACGGGCAGCATGATGAGGACTTCGCGTCAGCGATCAGTGCGCGGACAGACGATAGGCGCCGATGTGGCCCTTGACGTCCTCGACATAGACGGTGTCACCCACCACCAGCGGTTGGGCACGGATCGCCTTCTTGGACAGACGCTCGCGACCGGCCAGCGCGCCGTCGCCGATTTTCAGCCAATGCACGTAGCCCTCCATGTCGCCGACCACGACATAATCGCCCTGCACCGCCGGACCGGTGATCCAACGGTATTTCAGTGCGTCACTCTTCCACATGTCGGCACCGCCGGTCTTGTCGAATGCCCACACCTGCGATACGTCGTTGGCGCCGACAATCGCATTGCCGCTGGACGCCAGCGAGTCGAAGCTGGAAAACGGACGCGACCAAAGCGGGCGGCCCGTTGGGCCGTCCACCGCCACCAGATTGCCGTGATAGCCGGCACCGTAGAGCGTGCTGCCATCGAGCAGGATCGCACCATCGACGTCGCTCAGCCGATCTATCTCGGTACGGCCTTCGCCGCTGGAGAGCTTCTGTTCCCACAGCTTCGAGCCATTGTCCAGGCGCAACGCCACCAGCTTGCCGTCGTCGCTGCCGAAAAACAGCACGCCATTGGCTACCAGCAAGCGGCCATTGCCGCGCAGGCTCAACAGCGGCACGATGCCCTGGTCATAGACCCAGCGGCGCTCGCCGGTCTTGCTGTCCAGCGCGTAGACGCGACCATCGCCGGTCCGTACCACCACCAGGTCGCCGACGACTACGGGTGACGTCAATACCTCGGACTTCAGCTCGGCCTCCCAGCGCGGGCTGCCATCTTTCGCGTTCACGCCGTAGACGTGACCATCCAGCGTGCCGACGGCGAGCAGATCGCCACTGACGGCCGGGCCGCCGGCGTACATTGCATCTTTGCGCTTCTTGTCGCCCCAGCCGAACCAGCCATGGGTGCTCGAACTCTTAGACCACAGCGTCTTGCCGTTGCTGGCGTCGATAGCGGCCAGCTTGCCGTCGGTGCTGTCGGCATAGAGCACGCCATCAACCACGGCCGGACGCAGACGGGCGCCGCTGTCGCCGGCACCGTCGCCCACTCGGCTACGCCACAGACGCGTGACTTGAACGGTAGGTTTGAAGTCCTTGGCCAGCGGAGTCGGCGGCTGGACGTTTTCCTTCTTGAACGAATGGCAACCGGCAAGGGTCACCAATGAAGCCAGCGTGATCAGCAAAAATCTTTTCATGCACCCTGCTTCCCGGCCACGGCCAAATCATCGAGTTTCATCTGCAAGGCGCCGCGTTGCGGCGCTTCCTGGGCCAACGTCGACAAGGCTGTCTGGTAGGCCTTGCGCGCATCGTCGGAGCGTCCAAGCTTGACCAGCGCATCACCGCGGAGTTCCTGGGCCAGTCCCTTGTAACTGTCGGCTGGCATGCGATCGAGCGTAGCCAGCACGGCGTTGCCGTTGCCGCGCGCCAGCTCGACCTGCGCGATGCGCAGCAAGGTCAACGACTTCAAGGCCGGATCGGCAGCGTGGCTCTCGGCCCACGTCAGCGACGCCTCGGCCTTGTCCAGCTGCTTGGCTTCCACTTGCTGCCTGGCACGGTCGCTGACGGCGAACACGGCGTACGGCGAACTGGGGTAGTCCTTCATCAACTGATCGGTCAGCTGTGTGGCGATGTCCGGCTTGCCGGATGCCCGTGCGATCTGCGCCTGCTGATAGAGCTGTGATGCCATGCCCACATTGCGGGCCTGGTGGTTGCGCCATTGCTGCCAGCCGAAGATGCCGACCAGGCCGATCGCGATACCGACGATGATCGACACACCATTCTCGCGCAACCATTTCTGAACCAATTCGCTTTGTTCGTACTTGTCGTATTCTTCAAATGCCATGCAATCACCATTCAAAAGGCTGCGTAGCCCGAGGCGCGTACACGGGCCTGCGGGCAAATAATGAGGAAAAGCCGATCGGGTCCGCTCGTTGCCGAGCGGGCAATGGACAAGCATAACCGAAATGGATTGTCCGGAACGCTACGGTATGGAGATCAGAGGCTGGCTGCGGAAGCCTTGCCATCCTGCATCTGCACGCGGAAGCGTGCCACGTTGGCATGCCGGAAATCATCCAGTCCCACTGGCTGGCCATCAATGCTGATCTGCGCGCCACTGGCATTGCCAATGCGCACATCCAGCGGCTGATCGCTGTGGTAGGTCTTGTTGCTGCCGGCGGGCAGCAGGCCGTATTCCAGGCGCGCACCGGCGCTGTCCACTACTTCGACCCAGCTGGCCGAACTCAGATTCAGACTCAGGCTCAGGCTGTGACCGCCGTTACCTGCCTCGACCGCCGGCACGACGGGTTTGACGGACGCCACGCTGTCATTGTCGAGATTCGGGAATGGCGCCATCGATGCCATCAAGGGCTCTTCCGGCCTTTGTGTCTGCGTGACCGGCGACGGCGACGGGACCACCCGGCTGGCGAGGCCGCCGGCAGCCGCGGTCGACGCTGCAGCCGGTGCATCCACTTGCGCCACCGGTGCGGCGTCCAGCGGGGACAGATGGCTGAGGTCGCGATCGAGCGTGCCGCGCACGCCCAGCCAGATCATCGGCACCACGATCACCGCCGTCAGCACAACATAGGTAGCGGCAGTGGCGTAGCGATCCAGCAGGAAACGCGAATGCGAGATGCCGCCGGTCGCCACCAACACCGGTTCGACCTGCTTGATGCGGTCGAGCTCGACCTGGATCGACGCCTCGTTGATGCCGAGGTGGCGCCCGTACTTGCCTATGTAACTGGCCAGATAAACCTTCGAGTCGATGCCGTCATACTGATCGCGTTCGAGTTGGCGCAGCACTCGTGCAGGCAATTTCAGGGTATGTGCGCAGGCTTCCAGATCCAGCCCGCGTGCTTCACGCGCCGCATGCAGACGATTGCCGAAACTGACCATGCGGGACTCCGTCGACGGCAGGTCCAGCTCGGGCAAATTGATGCCAAACAGATCCCGTTCATTCGCGCCGGGCGGAGTCGTTGGTGGCTGCATGGAGGTCATGGGCGGGCAGTGGTGTCTAGAGCGCGCGCCTGCTCCGAATCCGGGAACTGGCCGAGCAGCCGTTTGCTGTAATTGAGGGCACCTTCCGAGTTGCCCAGACGAGATTCAATGTCGTGACCAAGTTTGAGTGACGCCGCAGTCGGGTGGCCCAGCGCATCGAACCGCTGGATGAAAGCCCTGGCGCGGAACGCATCGTTATTCAGATAAAGCACATTCGCAAGCTGGAAGAGTGCCTCCGCGTTGTTCGGATTTCGCGCGATAGCGTCACGAAAACTCGATTCGGCGCCCTTGGCGTCATTGGCACGCATCTGGCATACGCCTTCATTCGTCAGCGCTACATCGGGCGTCTGGTAGAACGGGTCCGCCACCGCTTTCCGGAAATACCCGTTCGCCTCCGCGATTTTTCCCGTGTGGCACAGGAATACGCCGAGATTGTTGTTCGGCCCGCCCTTGGCAGGCTCCAGCTCCACGGCCTTGCGGTAATGCTGCTCGGCTTCGGGCAGCTTGTTGATGCGCTCGTAGATCACCGCGATCACCGTATGCGCCGGCGCGTAGTTGGGGTCGAACTGCAGCGCCTTGGTCACTTTCTCCAGCGCCGTCTGCAGGTCGCCGGAGTCCATGTAGCGCTGGGCCAGCTCGGTATGGATGCGGGCGGCGTTCACGGCCTGGGAGGCCTTATTGGATTCGGGCATGTTTTTGCCCAGCGAATTGCTGTCGGTCCGGGTGGTCATGCATCCGGCCAACGGCAGCAGCAGACTGAAGATCAATACCCGGTCAAATCGCATGCAATGCCTCCTCGTCGTGACGCTTGCGAAGATCGGCGCTACGCCGGGTACGATCGGTCACCTGTCCGGCCAATTGACCGCAGGCGGCATCGATATCGTCGCCGCGGGTGCGCCGCAACATGGTCAGCACACCGGCGTTCAACAGCTGGGTCTGGAAGTCGCGAATGTCATTCGAGTCCGAGCGCTCATAGCGGGTGCCGGGAAATGGGTTGAACGGAATCAGGTTGACCTTGCAGGTCGGCAGCTTGCGCATCAGCTTGATCAACTGGCGGGCATGCTCGGGCCGGTCGTTGATGCCCTTCATCAAGGTGTATTCGAACGTGATCGAGGTGCGCGGCTTGCGCGCGACCCAGCGCTGGCAGGCGGCCAGCAGCTCGGCGATCGGATAACGCTTGTTGATCGGCACCAGCTCGGTGCGCAGCTCGTCGTTCGCCGCGTGCAGCGACACCGCCAGCGACACGTCGATGGCGTCGGACAACTGGTCGATCAGCGGCACCATGCCCGCAGTCGACAGCGTGACGCGTTTGGCGGCCAGGCCGAAGCCCAGGTCGTCGCGCATCAGGCGCATCGCCCGCACCACATTCTCGAAGTTGGCCAGCGGTTCGCCCATGCCCATCATCACCACGTTGGTGATGCGCCGATTCTGGTGGGTGATATTGCCAAGGTACTTCGCCGCCACCCACACCTGGCCGATGATCTCGGCGGTGGACAGGTTTCGGTTGAAGCCCTGCGCCCCGGTCGAGCAGAAGCTGCAGTTCAGCGCGCAACCAATCTGCGAGGACACGCACAAGGTGCCGCGGGTCGGTTCGGGGATGTACACCGTCTCGATCGCGTTGCCGCTGTCCATGCCCAGCAGCCACTTGTGCGTGCCGTCGGTGGCTGCCTTGTCCAGCAGCGTCTTCGGTGCGCCGATGTAGCAGACCTCGGTGAGCTTGGCGCGCAGCGCCTTGCCCACGTCGGTCATGTTTTCGAAGTCGTCTTCCAGGTCATGGTAGATCCACTTCATCACCTGTTCGGCACGATACGGCTTCTCGCCGATCTGCGTGAAGAAATCACGCAGACCCTGGCGATCGAAATCGAGCAGATTGACCTTGGCGACGGAGCCGGTCGGGTCAGATGGAGTGGCGATGACCTGGTTCATGTTTTTTGAAGAGTGCGGCCATGGATGACCGCTTTCTGATCCTGGCGTTGAAGGACGAACGCACCGGTTAACGAGACAGCACGTCCGTCGCGGCAAAAAAATAGGCGATCTCCACCTTGGCGGTGTCGACCGCATCGGAACCATGCACGGCATTGGCGTCGATGGAATCGGCGAAGTCGGCGCGGATCGTGCCCGGCGCGGCTTCCTTCGGGTTGGTAGCGCCCATCAGATCGCGATGAGCCAGCACGGCGTTCTCGCCCTCGAGCGCGGAGATCATCACCGGACCGGAGATCATGAATTCCACCAGCGCCTTGAAGAACGGACGCTCGCGGTGCACGGCATAGAAGCCTTCGGCCTCCTGGCGCGACAACTGCTTCATCTTCGCGGCGACGACCTTGAGGCCGGCCTTTTCGAAGCGGGCGTAGATTTCACCGATGACGTTCTTGGCGACGGCGTCGGGCTTGATGATGGAAAGGGTGCGCTCCAGCGCCATACGGGTCTGCTCCGGGAAAACGGATTGGGGAAAAGGGGCGTGCCGGCTCCAAGGCCGGCAATGAGCTAAATCTGACAGGGATTACGGATTTAGCTCCGGAAAGTTTGACAGATTCTAACTCATACGCAAGTAACCCGCTGTTTGCAACCCGCACGGTTTGACGGCCGCCGAGCTGTCCGCGTATGCTCAAACGATCGTTTGAACCGGCCCATGGCCGATGGATGGTTCCGCTCGTGAACAGCTCCGGCTCAACCAAGGAACGGATTCTCGGCGCGGCCGAAGTCCTGTTCGCCCAGCGTGGCTTCGACGGCGCCTCGTTGCGCCAGCTCACGACCGCCGCCGGGGTCAACCTGGCCGCGGTCAATTACCACTTCGGCTCGAAGGACAAGCTGGTCGAGGAAGTGTTTCGGCGCCGGCTCGATGCGCTGAATGCGAGCCGGCTGGCCGCCCTGGCCAAGGTCGCCGGCCGTGCCGACACCACCTTGGAAGATGTGCTGGCTGCCTACATACGCCCCGCGCTGGATTTGTCTCACGACGGCAACGGATCGCTCTTCATGCGCGTGTTGGCGCGTGCGTTCGCCGAACACGACGACACCTTGCGCCAGTTCCTGTCCGCCAACTACGGCCATGTGATGCGCCAGTTCACCGCCGAATTCGCCCGCCTGCTGCCGCAGCTGAGCAAGCCGGAGCTGTACTGGCGCATCGATCTGGTCACCGGCGCGCTGACTCACGCGATGTCCGGCTTCGGCATGATCCAGCGCCAGAAAGACGTCAGCGAAAACGCTCATCGCGAAGAAACCGCGCGGCACCTAATCCGCTTTGCCGTTGCCGGCCTCAGCCACCCCTGATTTTTCGCCTCAACCGCCTCATTCTTGTTTGTACCTCGGAGAAGCCAATGACCGCTGCATCGTCAACCCATCCCGCACTGCGCATCCGCAAGGCCGCCGTGCTGGGCGCCGGTGTCATGGGCGCGCAGATCGCCGCGCACCTGACCAACGCCGGTGTCGAAACCGTGCTGTTCGACCTGCCCGCCAAGGAAGGCCCGAAGAGCGGCATCGCGCTGAAGGCCATCGCCAATCTCGCCAAGCTCTCGCCTGCCCCGCTGGCGGACAAGAACTTCGCCGCCGCGATCATCCCCGCCAACTATGACGAGGACATGGCGCAGCTGAAGGACGTCGACCTGGTGATCGAGGCGATCGCCGAGCGGATGGACTGGAAGCTGGATCTGTACAAGAAGATCGCGCCGCATCTGTCGAAGACTGCGATCCTTGCCTCCAATACCTCGGGCCTGTCGATCAACGGCCTCGCCGAGGCGCTGCCGGAAGAAATGCGCCACCGCTTCACCGGCGTGCACTTCTTCAACCCGCCGCGCTACATGCACCTGGTCGAGCTGATCCCGACCAGACTCACCGACCCGGCCGTGATCGCTGGCCTCGAAGCCTTCCTGGTCACCACCGTCGGCAAGGGCGTGGTGATCGCCAAGGACACCCCGAACTTCATCGGCAACCGCATCGGCGTGTTCTCGATGCTGTCGGCGATGTATCACACCGACCAGTTCAAGCTCGGCTTCGACACCGTCGACGCGCTGACTGGCCCGGCGCTGGGCCGCCCGAAGAGTGCGACCTACCGCACCGCCGACGTGGTCGGCCTGGACACCATGGCGCACGTGATCAAGACCATGGCCGACACCCTGCCGGACGATCCGTGGCACCAGTACTTCAAGGCGCCGGTGTGGCTGCAGGGCCTGATCGACCAGGGCGCGCTGGGCCAGAAGACCGGCGCCGGCTTCTACAGGAAGCTCGGCAAGGACATCGTGGTGCTCGATCCGGCAGCAAAGGATTACCGCGCATCCGAACAGAAGCCGTCCGACGAGGTCGCCGCGATCCTGGCGATCAAGGACCCCGCCGAGAAATTCGGCAAGCTTCGCGCGTCCAGCGACCCGCAGGCGCAGTTCCTGTGGGCCAGCTTCCGCGACCTGTTCCACTACACCGCCTATCACCTGGCCGATATCGCCGACACCGCCCGCGATGTGGATTTCGCGATCCGCTGGGGCTACGGCTGGAAGCTCGGTCCGTTCGAGACCTGGCAGGCCGCCGGCTGGCAGCAGATCGCCGGCTGGATCGACGAAGACATCACCGCCGGCAAGGCGATGAGCAAGGCGCCGCTGCCGGCGTGGGTCACCGACGGCCGTAAAGGCGTGCATGGCAAGGATGGCTCGTACTCGGCCGGCGCCAATGTCGACAAGCCGCGTTCGCGGCATACGGTCTACCAGCGCCAGCTGTTCCCCGATCCGCTGATCGGCGAGAAGTTCGACCAGGGCACCACCGTGTGGGAGAACAACGGCGTGCGCCTGTGGACGCTGGGCGACGACGGCGTCGGCATCCTGTCGTTCAAGACCAAGATGAACACGGTCAACGACTTCGTGCTCGACGGCGTGCAGCACGCGATCAAGCTGGCCGAGGAAAAACTCAAGGCCGTAGTGATCTGGCAGACCGGCGAACCGTTCTCGGCCGGCGCGGACCTCAAGGGCGCGCTGAGCCTGCTCAAGGAAGGCAGGATCGCCGACTTCGAGAAGATGGTGGAGAATTTCCAGCGCACCAGCATGGCGATCAAGTGCTCGCTGGTGCCGGTGGTGGCCGCCGTGCGCGGCATGGCGTTCGGCGGCGGCTGCGAGTTCCAGATGCATTCGGCACGCACCGTGGCGGCGCTGGAAAGCTACATCGGCCTGGTCGAGGCCGGCGTCGGCCTGCTGCCAGCCGGTGGCGGCCTGCATGAGCTGGCCGTGCGCGCCGCCAAGGCGAATCCGGGCGACCCGTTCGAGGAACTGAAGAAGGTGTTCGAGACCGTGGCGATGGCCAAGGTTTCCGCCAGCGCGTTCGAGGCGAAGAACCTGGGCCTGCTGCGCGACAGCGACGTGGTGGTGTTCAACGCCTACGAGCTGCTCTACGTGGCCAAGAAGGTGGCCAGTTCACTGGCCGAAAGCGGCTATCGTCCGCCGCTGCCGGCCCGCGCGATTCCCGTCGCCGGCGATGTCGGCACCGCCACCTTCAAGGCCTCGCTGGCGAACCTGCAGGCCGGGTACTTCGCCTCCGAGCACGACGTGGACATCGCCACCCGCATCGCCGACACCTTGTGCGGCGGCGTGATCGAGCGCGGCTCGACGGTGGACGAGGAATGGCTGCTGGCGCTGGAGCGCAAGCATTTCGTGGAGCTGGCGCAGACCGAGAAAACCCAGGCCCGCATCGCCCACACCATGACCACTGGCAAACCGCTCAGGAACTGACCGCGACCTGCTTCCTCCCCTTCAAGGGGAGGGCTGGGGTGGGGATGGTTGTTCCCACGCCGCGACCAAATCACACGCCCGCTTCCGCGCATAGCGCGAGGGCAACGGAGAACGAAATGACCAAGCAAGTGCAAGACGCCTATATCGTCGCCGCCACCCGCACCCCGGTCGGCAAGGCGCCGCGCGGCGTATTCCGCAACACCCGTCCCGACGACATGCTCGCCCACGTGATCCGCAGCGTGATGGCGCAATACCCCGGCATCGACCCGCACCGCATCGGCGACGCCATCATCGGCTGCGCCATGCCCGAGGCCGAGCAAGGCATGAACGTGGCGCGCATCGGCGTGTTGCTGGCTGGCCTGCCCGACACCGTGCCCGGCGTCACCATCAACCGCTTCTGCTCGTCCGGCCTGCAGGCCGTGGCGATGGCGGCCGACCGCATCCGCCTCGGCGAGGATGACCTGATGCTCGCCGGCGGCACCGAAAGCATGAGCATGGTGCCGATGATGGGCCACAAGATCGCGATGAACCCGGCGATCTTCACCAACGAACACATCGGCATCGCCTACGGTATGGGCATCACCGCCGAGAACGTGGCCAAGCAGTGGAAGGTCAGTCGCGAGCAGCAGGATGCGTTCGCGCTGGAAAGCCATCGCCGCGCACTGGCCGCCCAGGCCGCCGGCGAGTTCAACGACGAGATCAGCCCGTTCCTGCTTGATGACCATTACCCCAACCTCGACACCCGCAGCATCATCACCGACAGCCGCAGCATCGGCACCGACGAAGGTCCGCGCGCCGGCACCACGCTGGAGGTGCTGAGCAAGCTCAAGACCGTGTTCCGCAACGGCCAGTTCGGCGGCAGCGTTACCGCCGGCAATTCCTCGCAGATGTCCGACGGCGCCGGTGCAGTTCTCCTCGCCAGCGAAAAGGCGATCAAGGAATACAACCTGCAGCCGCTGGCCCGCTTCGTCGGCTTCTCCGTCGCCGGCGTACGTCCCGAAGTGATGGGCATCGGCCCGAAGGAAGCGATCCCCAAAGCGCTCAAGCAAACCGGCATCACCCAGGATCAGCTGGACTGGATCGAACTCAACGAAGCCTTCGCCGCCCAGGCCCTCGCCGTGATGGGCGACCTCAAGCTCGACCCCAGCAAGGTCAACCCACTCGGCGGCGCCATCGCGCTGGGCCACCCGCTTGGCGCCACCGGCGCGGTGCGCATCGCTACGCTGGTGCACGGCATGCGCCGCAGGAAGCAGAAGTACGGCATGGTGACGATGTGTATCGGTACCGGCATGGGTGCGGCGGGGATTTTCGAGGCGTTCTGAACGCCTCCACCGGTCATTCCGGCGAAGGCCGGAATCGCTATTCAACAACGAAGCTGGTCATCCATTGACCTGAAATAAAAGCGGCGCCGTAGCGATACGGCGCCGCTTTCGTATCAAGTACCTATGCCCCGGTACTTTGGATCATCAACCATGAGCCGGACTCGCATTGAGATCAGCAATGAGCTGACGCAGGATGTTGTCGATCGCCAGCTTGGTGGACTGTTGCACAGCATTCTTCATGGCAAATGCGCCACCCCAGAACATCTTGCCGCCCTGTGTGGTCCCGTCGGTCTGATACACCTTGCTGAAAACATCCTGATTACCACGGCGGTAAGTGACTTTGAGCGAGACATGCGCCCCAAGTTCGACATAGGTGTAACTTTGCAGATCGAAAACGAGCAGGTCGTCATTGGGGCTGCCATCGTCGAATTTCGCCAGCTTGCCGAATGCAACCTGCACATCATGCGACTGCAAGGTGTCATCCAGGATCTGGCCAAACTGCACTACCCAGACGTTCGCATAGCCGGCCATCGCGGAGCGGAACTCATAATGATTCGCGGCAGTTGCTGGCGAAATCGTGTATTCCGATGCAGCCTTGGTGGGCGGAAGCTGTGACGCACCCTGATTGTTGATTAGGTACTGCGGATAGTCTTTCGCCACATCGTGTCTGATCGAACACCCGGACAGCAGCAAAGCCGCTGCAAACACAGCAAGAAGTGTCTTCATGTTTCCTTGTTCCCTGTCTTTGCCATAACTGCAAGAACCGCAACAACACCGGCACTTGGTGTATGCGGCATACTTCTCACCCCATCAGGAGTATGCATGAGATCGTAGTTGGCGATGTTCCATGCAGCTACCCGCATGGACGATCGCGAGGGTTCTGCACGGTTCAAGAGCGAAGCGTTTGCGCGTCTCTCACGCGCGGTCAGCGCGCTGGGCAGCGAAGCCGGCTTTATCGATGTCGACCAGACCGGCGGCCCGATCGACCCGCGTACCCATGCCGGCACCGGCGAGGCCCGATTGGCCGGGTGAAGCTTCCGCTTCAATGAGCGCAGTGGATTTTGCGAAGCGCGCGCAGCGATCGACCAAGGCAGAAAGCGGAAACGGCATCGTAGCGATACGGCGCCGTTTCTGCGTTGGCGACCTGGAATGTGCGCCGTTGCTTCATTTCGATGCGAGCGCCTATTCGACTTGCAGACGTCGATCCGGAAACTGTCGCCTTTGAATGTTCAGTCCGTCGGCCACGGCGCGGCTTTCCAGCAAGCGCTGTAATACTTCTTCAAGTCTTCCCTGACCGGATCGAGTTCGAACACGAAGCCGTTGCGGAATGATTTGTTCCTGCCGTCGACCCAGGCGCCGATGGTGCGTGCGAGCAGCAGGTGGCCTATCTGCGTCGGTGGATAGTCATGCGTCATCGTCAGGGAATCGTTGACGGCGCGGGCACCGCCGGGCGGCTGCAGCAGCGTCTCCTGCCGGTTGATCTCGATATAGGCGAGTGTGCCGCGCCGCAGGATCTCGCGGGCGGCTGCGGCTCCGACCATGTCGAACGAGGTGACCGTGAGCTGGCCGGGCCGGCACTGGATGACCAGCCGGTGGTGGCCGTTGCGGTCCACCTGGTCGAGCGTCACCGACGGCGCCGGCGGCGACAGCAACGACTGCACCGTGAGCGGGAGCCGGGCGTTGTTGGCCAGCCCCGTCGAGGTCAGCTGGTCGGCCGTCAGCCACACCACCGGATCGCGGGACGTTGCCAGTGTCGTGGCGAAGGGACCGAGATTGATACCCATCTCTTTCAGGTACGCAGCGACCTGCTCCGGCTCCGGCGTCTGCGCGGCCATCGCTTGGTGGGGAGCCAGGCCGATGCGGTCGCTGCCCGTGGGCGCCCAGCGGTAGAGCCCGCCGAAGTACGCGTAGCTGCACGCACCGGCGCAGGTGGCCGTCTTGCTGATCTTCGTTGCCAGCCGGCTGCGCCGTGGCGTGCCCAGGTGGGTGACCATCGCGCCCTTGCGGAACAGCCGCCCCAGCGCCATGCCGGCACGCAGGTCGCCGCTGGAGGCATTGAGGTAGATGTCGGAACCGCGCGGGATCTTGCCTGCCGCCACCATCGACTCGAACCGTTGCGGCGCGTCGGCGTCGATGACGCCATAGAGATAGACCTGCGGCACCTTGGTGATCGCCAGCGTCATGCGGTCGTTGTTGAGCTGGATGGACAACCGTCCGGCCGTCGGCCCTTGCGCACTTGCCGGCGCTGGCGTGCCGGCGTCATGTGCATGCGAGCCCGCCGCCACCAGGCAGCCGAGCAGCCACAGGGCGCAGGGCGTCAGGTATCGGCGCAACCCGCGCCGACTGGAAGAACTTTCAACCGCGTGACAGTGATGCACTGCTGCTCCCGGGATTCAAACCATGAAGTCTCTGTCGTTGCAGATGTCCTGCGAGTGAACGCGGTATGTTGCGGATGCGGGGCGAGTGTGCCCTGCACGCCCGCATCACGCGGGCCAGTGCCTAGTGCACACCAGCGCCTCAGCCTTTCTCACGAAATGATGCGACCATCGCAACAGGACAGAGCCGGCTGTCTACGCACCCACCCACCTGACGCAAGCATTCGCAGGACCGCACACAGTGCGCCAGCGTCGGTCGTCATCCAGAGCCACAGCATCGACTGCGCGGGCACTACGTCCGTCGCAGCGTGGAAAGTTGTTCCCGTTTCAAGGCCTTACACGTTTACCTCCGGGGTGATACGCCAAACGGGGACTGACGAGCGTTTCGCACCTGCTGACCCAGTGGGCCAAGCACTACCGCGAGCTTCGTTCGCACACCCAGCAGGACATCCCCGTGAAAAAAA
>NZ_JBHSNG010000022.1:0-69402 GCF_042657005.1 Rhodanobacter terrae | reverse complement strand
GCTGTTGCTCTGATGTCTGGAGAGATTCAGAGCAAAAGCATCGCCCGCCAGCGGGCTCCTACAAAAGGTGGAGGCCAAGGGCATCGCCCGCCAGCGGGCTCCTACGAAACGGCGGTTCTCAGCGCGGACTGCACAGACAATCGGCGTAGATGTTGGGAGTACCGGCCCTGGCGTTGCGCAGCAGCTGCAGCTCCGGTACCAGCGCCGGCAACTGGGCAAACCAGCTCGGCAGGCGAACGCCCCACGATTGCATCAGGTGCACGCTGGCGCTCTGGTTGAGGCTGAGCAGGAATCGCTCGAAACCGCCCAGCGGCGCCTCCTGGTAGCGCACCGGATAGTTCTTCCCCAGCTTGGCCAGATTCGCGGCCTCCGCCACCGCCTGGTCCAGGCCACCCAGCTGGTCGACCAGGCCGCGTTCGAGCGCCTGCCGACCGGTCCACACGCGGCCTTGCGCAATCGCGTCGATCGCCTCGTAGCTCTTGCCGCGCGCCTTGGCGACGTTGCCGACGAAGTCGTGATAGCCCTTGTCGATGATGGCCTGGATCACCGCGCCGACCTTCGGATCGAGCGGGCGGGTGATGTCGAATGCGCCGGCCATCGGTCCGGTACCGACGCCGTCGCTCCGGATGCCGAGCTTGGCCAGCGTGTTGGGCACCGTGTAGTACATGCCGAAGATGCCGATCGAACCGGTGATGGTGTTCGGCTCGGCGTAGATCCGGTTCGCGTTCATGGAGATCCAGTAGCCGCCACTGGCCGCCACGTCGCCCATCGACACCACCACCGGGATGCCGGCCGCGCGGGTCAGCTCGATCTCGCGGCGGATCTGCTCGGCCGCATACACCTCGCCGCCGGGCGAATTGACCCGCAGCACCAGCGCCCTGGTCTTGCGATCCTCGCGCGCGTTGCGGATCAAGGCCGCGGTGGATTCGCCGCCGATCGAACCCGGCGCCTGCTTGCCGCCGCTGATCTCGCCCTCGGCCACCACGATCGCCACGCCCGGCGCGAACGCGTCGCCGCCGCGCGACACACTCGCCGCATAACGGGCCAGGTCGACCTGACGGAAGCTGTGCCCCTTGCGGTCGGCCGGCACGCCTTCCTTGCGCATCATCGTGATGAGTTGGGCGCGGGTGGCGAGGCCATCGACCAGGTGCTGGTTCAACGCCAGCTGGGCCAGATCGCCCTGCGTGCTGGCGATGTGCTGCGGCAGGTTGTCGATGTCATCGCGCAACGCTGCCGGGTCGAGTTTTCGCAATGCCGCCGCTTCGGCGAGATAGCCGTCCCACAGCCCGCCCATCCAGTAGCTGTCGGCCTGTTTGGCCTCCGCCGAGGCGTGATCGAGGATGTATGGTTCTGCCGCGCTCTTGAATTCACCGACGCGGAACAAGTGCACGTCGACGCCGAGCTTGTCGAGCAGGTCCTTGTAGAACAGCCGATAGTTGGCCAGGCCGGTGATCATCACGCCGCCTTGCGGATCGACCAGCAGACGGTCGGCGTGCGCGGCGAGGTAGTACTGACCCTGGTCCAGGTTCACCCCCCATGCGATGACCGGCTTGCCCGCGGCACGGAACCGGTCCAGCGCCGCACCGACCTCGTGCAGCGAGGCAAAACCGCCCTGCATCTCGTCCGGCAGCAGCAGGATGCGGGTGATGCGCGAGTCCTTGGCCGCCGCATCGATCGCACCGACCAGATCGCGCAATTGCACCTGCTTCGGCTTGTCGCCGGACAACCCGGCCAGCGCACGCTGCAGCGGCTCGATGCTGTACTGCTCGACCAGTCGGCCGTGCGGTTCGATCACCAGCACGCTGTCGTTCTGTATCGCGCTTTCCATCCGGCTGCCGACCACCCCTGCAGTCAGCACCAGCAGCAGCACGAACAGCACGGCGAAGAACACCAGGTTGATGATCACCAGCCTGACCATGTTGATGCCGCGCCCAAGCGTGCTCAGGAAAACCCAGAAACCGTTGCGGCGGGGCGGCGGGAGCGGTGGCGTCATGCGTGCGTATCCAGAGTCATGGGGTCAAGCCTAGCCGGTCAGGCCAGCGCGGTCATCGGCATGTGGCGGCGCCAGCGCTGCTTCCACGCACTGCGCCAGAAACGGGTGAACAACATCACGGCCGCCACCGACAGTCCGGCGATCAGGCCGATCCACATGCCGCGCGCGCCCATGCCGCGATGGAACGCCAGCCACCAGCCCACCGGCATGCCGATGATCCAGTACGCGAACAAGGTGATCGCCATCGGTACGCGGGTGTCCTTCAGGCCGCGCAACGCGCCGTTGGCGGCAACCTGGATGCCGTCGGAAAACTGGAACAGACCGGCCAGCATGATCAGCTGCGCCGCCAGTGCGATCACTTTCGGATCATGGGTGTACAGCGCCGCGATGTAGTGCGGCAGTCCCAGCATCAGGCCGGCCGACAGCAGCTGGGTGACCAGGGTCAGGCCGATGCCGCACAAGCCGGCATAGCGCACGCCGCGCTCGTCGCCGCGGCCCACCGCGTTGCCGACGCGCACGGTGATCGCCATGGCCAGGCCCAGCGGGATCATGAAGAACAGCGAGGCGATATTGATGGCGACCTGATGGCTGGCGATCACGTCCTCGCCCAGCGTGGCGATGATCAACGCCGTCGCCACGAACAGGCCGGCCTCGGCCAGCAAGGTCACCGCCATCGGCAGACCGATGCGCACCAGCGCGCCGATCCGGCGCAGGTTCGGCCATTCGAAATGATCGAACAGGCCCAGTCCGCGATAGTTGCGTCGGCAGATCACATAGACACCGAACGCCAGCATCTCCAGCCACAGCGCGATCGCGGTGGCCACGCCGCAGCCATGCGCACCTTGCGGCGGAATCCCCAGCTTGCCGAACATCAGCACATAGCCGAGCGGCACCAGCAGGACCAGTCCGCCCAGGCTGAAGTACATCGACGGCCGGGTCAGCGACAAGCCTTCGGACAGTCCGCGCAGCGCGAAGTAGCAGGTCAGCGCGGGCGCACCCCAGCTGATCGCCAGCAGGAAACGTTGCACGTCGTCGCGCAGGCTCGGCGTCACCCCGATCAGGTCGATCAGCGGTGCGGCGTGACGCACCGCAAACCACAATACGACGCCCATGCCCAGCGCCAGCCACAGCGCCTGCCGGAACACCGCGCCGACCTCGGGCCGGCGCCCGGCGCCGTCGAGCTGCGCCACCGACGGCGGCACCGCCATCATCATGCCGATGCCGCTGACGATCGCCAGCGACCAGATGCTGGCGCCCACCGCCACCGCACCGAGCACGTGCGCACTGACATGCCCCGCCAGCACCGCGTCGATCACGTTGCTGCCGATCGCCGCCAGCTGTGCGCAGATCAGCGGCAATGCGAGGTGCACAGTAGCGCGCATCTCATGCAGCAGACGGGCACGCTCGGGGCGTAAGGATTTCATCGACACAGCAGACTCCAGGGCCGGTCATTCTACCTGAGCCATTCGTCACGCTCCGCGGCAGACGGCTCTGTGCGAAGATCGCCCGCTGCACCGGAGGGGGGATCGTGATGAAGCCGCTGACCAGCTACGAGGGACTGCACTGCGCCAACTGCGGCGCATCGATGCAGGGCGAGTTCTGCCATGAATGCGGACAGTCGATCCACAGCGTGCTCAAGCCCGTGCACGGGATGTTCGAGGAGACGCTGGAGACCGTGCTGCACATCGACGGCCGCATCGTGCACACATTGCCGCCGCTGCTGCTCAAGCCCGGCTTCCTCACCCTGGAATACTTCAGCGGCCGGCGGGTGCGCTACATCGCACCGTTCCGGCTGATGTTCGTGCTGTGCCTGTTGTCCTTCTTCGTGTTTCACCTGGCGATCGACCAGGTCGCCAACAAGATCCCGACCAACGGGCACCCACTGGTGAACGTGGACAGCCGGGCGATCGAGTCTGCTGCCAGCCCGGCCGAAGTGCGCAAGGCGCTGCAGGACGAATTGGACGACCTGCAGCGCGCCAAGGAAAGCGGCGTGCTGCCGCAGAACCTGCTGGACCAGATCGATGCCGGCACACGGACGCTGCGCGGGACGGCGAGCCGGCGTCTTGTCGAGCTCGGCGCGGCGCCGATGTCGGCCGCCTCCATCGCAGCGCCTCTCCCGGTCGCTCCGGCGGCATCCCGCGACACGGCGAAAACCGGCGATGCCACGCCAGACAAGCCCCGCCAGCTGACTCACGAGCCGGAATCGCAACCCGTCCGGATCGCCTGGCTGCCGAACGTGATCAACGCGCGCCTGACCGCGCTGGGCCAGCAGCTCCACAAGAACTGGCGGACCTTCAAGCATGGCGATGCCGCGGCCAGTGCCGAGGCGAAGCAGCGGATGATCAATGGCGTCTTCGGCGCGCTGCCGCCGACCATGTTCGTGATGATTCCGATATTCGCGGCCTTGCTGAAGCTGTTCTATCTATTCCGCCGTCGGCTTTACATGGAGCACCTGATCGTGGCCTTGCACAGCCACGCTTTCATGTTCCTTTGCCTGCTGCTGATTACCGGCACCGGCATGCTTTCGACCTGGCTGCATCCCCATGCTGCCTGGATCGGCTACGCCCTGGGCTGGGTCCGGGGCCTCCTGGTGTTTTGGGTGCCGACCTACCTGCTGATCATGCAGAAGCGCATATACGGGCAAGGTTGGCCGATGACGCTGTTGAAATTCTGGTTCGTCGGCTGGTGCTACTTCTGGCTGTTGATGCTGGCCCTCACCGTCGCGGCAGCCCTCGGCATGGCCCACTGAAAACGCTTTCAGGCGGTGGACATCCCGGGTTTTGCACAGCGTCATGAACCTGTCAAGGCAGCCGACGTTCATTTGTCAATTGTGTGAACACCGGCTTAGCTCCATTCGTATATCATTGATATTAAAGATATTCTCTGCGTGACGAAAACTTGGTCAGAGCGTCCCGAGGGGCGCCACTACGGGCTTTGGAGCCCCCCCTCCCCGCTGCATCCACAGACTTATCCACAGTTCTTGTGGATAAGCATAAAACCCCCCGGTGGATAGCCACTTACCCTCGATTCCTCGATAGCCGGGCAGCAAGTCCGTGCAAGTCCAGCAGGTGGCTTTTCCTGAGCCGTCCAGAGCTGGATACAAGGGGCTGCAGTTACACTGAACCGCCACGAGGTAACCATGCCCGCCGTCCTTCGCGTCGCTCTTCCGCTCCCGCTGCCGACCTTGTTCGACTACCTGCCGCCCGCGGCGGGCGAGGCACATGTGGGCAGCCGGGTGCTGGTGCCGTTCGGCCGCGGCAAGCTGGTCGGCATCGTGGTGGCGATCGACGCCGAGGCCGCGGTCGGCAGCGCCCGGCTGAAACAGGTGCTGCGACTGCTCGACGATACCGCCCTGCTCGACACCGAGCTGATGCAGACACTGGCCTGGGCCGCCGATTACTGGCTCGGTGCGCCGGGCGAGGCGTACGCGAATGCGTTGCCGCTGGCGTTGCGCGAAGCGAAGCCGCCGCCGGCGCTCGGCGATGAATACTGGTCGCTCAGCATGGCCGGCCGCAGCGCTCACGATGCCGGCAGCCGGCGCGGCGGCAGCAAGACCTTGCTGGCGTTGCTGGCCGATGGCGCACTGAGTGCCCAGGAATTGAATGAACGCCTGCCGGGCTGGCGCGAGGCCGCGCGTCGACTGGCCGGCGCCGGCCTGCTCGAACGCAGCGAACGGCCGCCGCTGGACCGTTCGCTGCCCGCCTCATCGGCTCCACAACTCAGCGACGAGCAGCAACAAGCCGTCGCCGCGGTCGGCGCCAGTCTCGGCCAGTACCAGCCGTTCCTGCTCGACGGCGTCACCGGCAGCGGCAAGACCGAGGTGTATCTGGCGCTGATCGAGCAAGTGCTGGCGCAAGGCAAACAGGCCTTGCTGCTGGTGCCGGAGATCGGCCTGGCGCCGCAAACCGTGCGGCGCCTGCGCGAACGGCTCGGGGTGATCGTCGAAGTGCTGCACTCCAACCTCGCCGAAGGCGACCGGGCACGCGCCTGGCTGCGCGCCCGTGCGGGCAGCGCGCGGGTGATCCTGGGCACCCGCTCGGCCGTATTCACGCCGCTGCCGCAGGCCGGACTGATCATCGTCGACGAGGAACACGACAGCGCGTACAAGCAGCAGGAAGGCTTCCGCTATCACGCCCGCGACCTGGCCCTGGTCCGTGCCCGCACTCTGGGCGTGCCAGTGCTGCTGGGCTCGGGTACGCCGTCGCTGGAGTCGCTGGCGAACGCCGAGGCCGGCCGTTACCGCATGCTGCATCTGCGCGCGCGACCCGGCGCGATCCGGCCGCCGCAGGTGCAGATCATCGACATGCGCGCGCAGCGCCTGGACCACGGCCTGTCGCCGGCGCTGCTGGCGGCGGTCGCGGAGACGGTGGCCCGCGGCGAGCAGGCGCTGGTGTTCCGCAATCGCCGCGGTTATGCGCCGGTGCTGCTGTGCCACGGTTGCGGCTGGCACGCCGGCTGTCCGCGCTGCGACCGTCCGCTGACCTTGCACGCCGGTCGGCGCCAGCTGATCTGCCATCACTGCGACTACCGCCAGCGCCTACCCGCCGCCTGCCCGAGCTGCGGCGCCGGCGAGCTGAAGCCGCAAGGCCAGGGCACCGAACGGCTGGAGGAAGCGCTGATCGCGCAGTTCCCGCAGGTGCCGGTACTGCGAGTCGACCGCGAAACCACCCGCCGCCGCGATGCCTTCGAACAATTGCTGGCCACGCTGCAGGACGATCGACCGGCGATCCTGGTCGGCACCCAGATGCTGGCCAAGGGCCACGACCTGCCCAACCTCACCCTGGTCGCGATCGTGGGAGTGGACGAAGGCCTGCACAGCGTGGATTTCCGCGCCGGCGAACGGCTGGCCCAACTGGTGGTGCAAGTCGCCGGCCGCGCCGGCCGCGCGCGCAAGCCCGGCCGCGTGCTGCTGCAGACCCATCAACCGGAACATCCGCTGCTGCGCCACCTGCTGGCGCAGGGTTACGCCGCCGCCGCGCGCGAGCTGCTGGCCGAGCGCCGCCTGATCCAGCTGCCGCCGTACAGCCACCAGGTGCTGCTGCGTGCCGACGCAGCGCAACGCGAGCAGGTCGATGCGTTTCTCGCCGCCGCATACGCTGCGTTGCCGCGCAATGAACAGTTGCAGATCGCCGGTCCGATGCCTGCGCCGATGCCGCTGCGCGCGGGCCGCCATCGCGGCCAGTTGCTGCTGGAGGCCGCCAGCCGCAGCATGCTGCATGGCATGTTGCGTTCGTGGCAGCTGGCGTTGATCGCGCTGCCGTCGGCGCGGCGGGTGCGCTGGTCGCTGGATGTCGACCCGATCGATCTGTACTGACCGGCGCCGGCTGTATTGAAGAATGCTCAGCCCGCGTCGGGCCGCAACGATCCCGGCTTCACCAGCCAGCGCACCGCCAGCACGCCCAGCTCGTACAGCAGGCACATCGGAATGCCGAGCATCATCATCGAGGTGATGTCCGGTGGCGTGATCAGCGCGGCGATCGCGAACGCGCCGACGATGGCGTAACGCCGGCCGCTGCGCAGCTTGTCCAGATCGACCACGCCGACCGCGGCCAGCACCACCACCGCCACCGGCACCTCGAAACACAAGCCGAACGCAAAGAACATCAGCATCACGAAATCGAGGTAGTGGGTGATGTCGGTCATCATCTCCACGCCCTGCGGCGTCACTGCGGTGAGGAAGCGGAACGCGGCCGGCAGCACCAGGAAATAGGCGAACGCGCAGCCCAGATAGAACAGCCCCATGGCCGCGACCAGCAGCGGCCGCGCCAGCCGTTTCTCATGCTTGTACAGACCCGGGCTGACGAACGCCCACAGCTGGTAGAGGATCACCGGCATGCTGATGAACAGAGCCGTATAGAAGGCCAGTTTCAGCGGCGTGATGAACGGACTGGTCACTTCGGTGGCGATCAGGTGCGCACCTTGCGGCAACCGCGCGACCAGCGGCGCGGCCAGCTCGGCATACAACCGGTTCGCGAACGGCACCAGCGCCAGCAGCACCAGCACTACCGCCGCCAGCGACTTGAGCAGGCGCGTGCGCAACTCCAGCAGGTGCGAGAACAGCCCCTGCTGCAGGCTGTCGGCGACATCTCCGGATTCGGGCAGGTCGGACTCAGGCGTCGCCATGCGGGGAATTCCTTGCCGGTTTCGACAACGACTGCGGCTCGCCCAGCGGCAATTCGGACTGCCTGCCTTCCGACGGTTCGGCGGCCGCAGGCTCCTCGTCGGGCGACGTGGTTTCGACGACGGCCGGAGCCGGCTTCGCCAGCGCCGCGATCTCGGCGGCGGCCCTGCTGAGCGGCTCATGCACTTGCAGCACACCGTCCTTCAGTTCGTTCTGGGCCGCTTCCGCGCGGGCAGCCGCCTCACGGGCGGTGCGCTTGATCTGCTCGATCTCCAGCTCGCGCTCGACCTCGGCACGCACGTTGTCCCAGCCGCTGCGCACGCGCCGCAGCAGCGCGCCGGCGGTGCGCGCGGCACCGGGCAGCTTCTCGGGACCGAGCACGATCAACGCGATCAGGGCGAGCAGTACCAGTTTGCCGAGACTGATCTCGATCATCGCAGCGCTCCGCCCGCCGCGCGCTTACTTGGTTTCGCTGGAGTCGCGCTGACTCTGCGTGCTGCTGGCTGCAGGCGGGTCGGCGCGCAGTTGCTCGGCGGCCTTGCGCGCGGCTTCCTCTTCCTTCTGCTTCGCCTCGTCGTCGCCGCTGAGGCCTTTCTTGAAGTCGCGAATCGCCGCGCCGAGATCCGGGCCGAGGTTGCGGATCTTCTTGGTGCCGAATACCACCAGCACGATCACCAGCAGGATCAGCCAATGCCAGATACTGTCAAAACCCATAGTCAACCTCGAGGCGGATTCCAGCCGAATCGTCATGGCGCCCATCGCGCCGACACTTTGCAATAACTATCGCGAAGTGTACTCCTCAAGCCGGTCGCGGAAATCGACCACCGGCCCCGGCACGTTGCTGACTCCGCCTTCGAAGATGCGCCGCGGCGTGACGCCGGCACCGTACACGGCCTCGTTCGCGTCGTAGTCGATGCGCAGCGCAGCGCCGTCGATGGCCACGCCGGCGAAGAGGCCGCGGGCGCGTGAATAGGAGTAGATCTCGGCCTTCATTTGTTCATCGGTGGACGCGCTGGTGGTGCGCCCGACCGGGCCCGCGGCGGCGGACGCGTCGGCACCGAGCGTGAACTTGCCGCGCACGATGGAATCCACCCCGCGCTGGGTGCGGAACACCAGAACCACGTCGGTCGACGACACGCCGACCTGAAAACCCACGCTGCCGCCGGTCATGCTGATGAAGCTCGGATTGGACCAGGTGCCGTCCGGGCTCTTGACCGAGATCAGGCCCTCGCCGCGGCGGCCACCGAAGATGAACCCGACCTTGAGCATGTCGGGGATCACCGCGATCGCCCTGGCGTCGCGCAGCAAATCCTGCGGGATCGCCTTGTCCGGTGCCTGCATGATCTCGTTGAGAACGCGCACGGCATTCTTCGCGCGCACCAGCGGCGGGTCCTCGGCGTGCACGGCCATCGCCGGCAGCAGCAGCGCGAGGCCAATCAACAGCAGACGATGTCGTGGTGGCTTGATCATGGACGGCTCCACTTGGGTTCGGGTCGGGGGTACGGACGAGTCGGCACGCAGCGGCGCACCATGGCTGTGGCAGACTGCACGACTGATCCCGTCATGACTGCCACGATGCCACGCAGCAATCACTATACCGGCGTTGCCGGCCATTCCGGCGCGTCGTCCATTCAGCCCGTTCAGGCAGGCGTACTGCTGGTCAACCTGGGCACGCCGACCGCGCCGACCGCCGGCGCCGTGCGGCCGTATCTGGCCGAATTTCTCGGCGACCCGCGGGTGATCGACTACCCGCGCTGGCTGTGGTGGCTGATCCTGCACGGCGTGATCCTGCGGCTGCGGCCGGCACGGTCGGCGCGCGCGTACGCGAAGATCTGGACCGCGCAAGGCTCGCCGCTGCGCTTCGGCAGCGAGTCACTGGTCGCCCGCCTGCAGGCCGAGCTGGACCGGCAGCAGCCCGGCACGCTGCGCGTGGCGCTGGCGATGCGCTATGGCGAGCCCTCGGTGGCGCGCACGATCGAGCAGCTGCAACACGCCGGCGTGCGCCGGCTGCTGGTGTTGCCGCTGTATCCGCAGTATTCGGCCACCTCCACCGGCTCGGTGATCGACGCCGTCGCCGATACGTTCAAGACCATGCGCTGGCCGCCGGAGCTGCGCATCGTCAACGACTACCACGACGATCCCGGCCATATCGGCGCGCTGGCCGCCAGCATCGAGCACTGGTGGGCGGCAAATGGCCGCGGCGACAAGTTGCTGCTGTCGTTCCATGGCATTCCCGAACGTTATGTGCGGCTGGGCGATCCGTACTCCGACCAGTGCCAGCGCACTGCGCTATTGCTGCGCGAGCGCCTGCACCTGGGCGAGGACGAACTGCTCGTCAGCTTCCAGTCGCGCGTGGGCCGCGAGAGCTGGCTGCATCCGTATACCGACGCCACTGTGCGCCGGCTCGCCGCCGACGGCGTGAAGAAACTCGACATCGCCTGTCCCGGTTTCGCGGTGGATTGCCTGGAGACGCTGGAAGAGATCGCGATGCAGAACCGTGATTTCTTCCTGGCCGCGGGCGGCGAAACGTTGCGCTACATCCCCGCCCTCAACGACAGCGTCGAGCAGGTGGACGGCCTGGCGGCCCTGGTCTTGCGGCATGTCCGGGGCTGGCCGGAATCCACCGGGTGAATGCACCGGCGGAGCAACGTATCGTCCTGCCGCACCTCGCGCTGAGCGCGCAGGCATGGGGCGACGATGCGCTGCCGCCGCTGCTGGCACTGCACGGCTGGCTCGACAACGCCGGCAGCTTTGCGTTGCTGGCGCCGCTGCTGGCCAGGCGCTTCCGGGTGATCGCGCTGGACCTGCCCGGCCACGGCCACGCCGATCATCTGGCGGCCGGCGCCAGCTATCACTATCTCGATTACGTGCGCGTGGTGCTCGCCGCCGCCGATGCCCTGCAGCTGGATCGCTACAGCTTGCTCGGCCATTCGCTGGGTGCGGGCATCGCGGCGCTGGTCGCTGCCGCCATGCCCGGGCGGATCGAACGACTGCTGCTGATCGAAGGTCTCGGTCCGCTCGGCGACGACGGTTCGCACACGCTGCAGCGCTTCCGCGATGCGCTGACCCCGCGTGGCGACAGCCGCAAACCGCTGCGGGTGTTTCGCGATATCGAACAGGCAGTCGGCGCGCGCAGCATGGTCAGCGGCCTGCCGCCCGAGCTGGCACGACCCATCGTCGAGCGCGGCCTGATCGAAACCGAGGACGGATGGCGCTGGCGCAGCGATCCGCAACTGACCCGGCCCAGCGCCGTGCGGCTCGCCGAGCCGCAGATCCACGCCTTGCTGCGCGGCATCGAGGCGCCCACGGCCCTGCTGCTGGCGCAACCGGCTACTTCATACCTGCCCAGCGCATTGATGCAGGCGCGCGCCGCCTGCGTGGCAGACATCGCGACCACCTGCTTGCCCGGTGGTCATCATCTTCAGCTCGACCACCCGCAGGCGGTCGCCGCGTGGGCATTGGCCGCGCGGCCCGGCTGATCGTAAAACGCCGACGCATCAGCCCAGACGCCGCATGGCCCGCGCAGACAGCGGACCATGGATGCCGAAAATATGGCGGCGCCCGACTGGCCGGACGCTGCCGCACCCGCTATTTGCCGCCCACCACCAGCACCTCGAAGCCTTCGACCGGCATGCCCTTGCCAGCCTTCTGCGCACCGACCAGAAAGACCTCGTGGGTGTCCGCATCGAGCGCCAGGGTGCGTGCGCTCTTCAGCGTCGGCACGGTTGCCGCCACCCTGTAGCGCTCCTTGCCGTGCTGCGCGTACTGCTGCACCACGCTCAGCGTGCCTTCGCCGTTCGAACTCAGCACCAGCTTGCGTTCGGCATCCCACGCCACCGCGTCGGGCCGCTTGCCGATCGCGATTTCGGCAACATGATGTCCGTTGGTAGCATCGGTCACGATCAGCATGCCGTTGGCGCAGACCGAGAACAGCCGCTGCATGCCTGCGTCGAATGCCAGCCCGGTCGGGCCTTCGCACGGCGCCAGCGACCATGTCTGCAGCAGCTTGTTGGTGTTCAGGTCGATGTGCGCGAGCTGGGCGCTGTCTTCCAGATTCACCCACAGATTGCCCTTGCCGTCGCTCACCGCGAACTCGGGATTGCTCGGCAGCGCGATGGTGGTCAGCTCCCTGCCGGCGACCGGATCGATCACGCTGATGTTGTTGCTGTGGCCGTTCATCGCCAGCACATGGCCGCTGGCCGCATCGACGATGATCGCGTCTGGGTCCTTGCCGCTCACCGCGATGTGGCCGGTCACCTTGAACGTGTCGGTATCGATCACAGTGATGTTGTCGCCGTGGCCGTTGCTGACGTAGCCGCGATGCCCCATCGGGATCAGCGCCACGCCGTGGGCGTGCTGCATGCCTGGAATTTCGGCGAGCAACTTGCCGCTGGTCGTGTCCACTACCATCACCCGGTCGTCGCGGGCGATGAAGAGGTGGTGCGCGGCCGGATCCAGCGAGAGGTAATCCCAGCCGCCCACGCCGCCCAGCGCATGCTGCGCGGTGACCGCATAGGTCGGTATGGCCGGCGGCGCCAGCGGCATCGGAGGAAGCCCATGGTGAGATACGGCTGCCTGGGCAGCGGCCATCGCCGGTGCGGCGGCGGCGAGAAGCAAAGCAAATGCCGGAGTTTTCATCGATGAGTCCTGCAACGAAGGTGGGTTAAGGACGCCCTGGTCGATTCAACACAGGCGTCACCGATTCTGTCTGCTCGCAGATCTTAAGGTGCGCCGACGAAGGCAGGCTGGCCGCCTGTCGAGGAGGGGCGCCGCGGGGATGGGGGCAGACGGAGCCGGCCCCAACCGATTGAGAATAAATGACGGGGTGATGTCCAGAAGGTCCACAGGCGGCAGCGCGCGACTTGCCCACGCGGGAAGAGTCCACGGATGGACTCGGCTTTGAGGAGCGAGGAAGGCAGCCAGCCTTGGCTGCGCCACCCACTACCACCTGCGAACCTTCTGGACATCATGCCACCTGTGTTGAATCGACCAGGACGTCCTTACAGCTTGACGCGGAAACCCAAGGTATAGCTTTGGTCGTAGAACTCGCGCTGGATCGGCCGGGCATTCGACGGTCCCTCGGTGAATTTCATCCGGGTGCTGGTGAGATTCTTGGCACTGAAGAACAGCGACATGCGGCTGTCGAGCGCGTAGCTGGCACCCAGATCCAGCGAGAAACGCGGCTGCGACCAGATGTCGGTCGACGGATCGGCGCCCACGCCGAAGATGTTCTTGCTGACGTAGTAGGCGCCCAGGTTCACGTCGAGGCCACCCAGATCGTAGAACAAGGTGAGGTTGGCGGTGTGCTGCGAGGTGGAGGGCAGCAGTTCCTTGTCGCCGGGACGCAGCTCGGCGCTGGAGTCGACGTAGGTGTAGTTCGCACCCGAACCGAAGCCGCTGAGCCAGCCCGGCAACATGCCGAACTTCTGCTGGTAGTTCAACTCCACGCCGCGTGCATAGGCGTTGTTGATGTTGCCGTAGGTGAACACCTTGGCCGCCCCGGTGAAGCCGGCGAACAAGCCGTTGTTCGGGAAGCTGACACCCACTTCTTCCTTGTTGACGATGTAGTTGCTGAGCTCCTTGTCGAACACGCCGATCGAGGCGATGCCGCCGTCGTTGAGGTAATACTCCAGCGAGGCGTCGAAATTATCGCTGGTGGTGGGCTTCAGATCGGAATTGCCCTGGCTCACGCTGTCGGCCGACGGATCGATCAGCGTGGACGCGGTGATCTGATTGAAGCCCGGCCGGGCGATCGTCTTCGAGTAGCTGGCGCGGGCAATCAGGTTGTCGCGGATCTCATAGCGTGCCTGCACCGTAGGGAAGAAATCGCCGTAGCCGTGCCCGCGCGAGGTCGGCACCGCGGCCACGAAGTTGCCGTTCGCATCGAGCACGATCTGGTTCGCGCCATAGCGCGCCGCGGTGCGTTCCCAGCGCACGCCGGCGAGGATGCCAAGCTTGTCCAGCGGCTGGAACTGGTACTGGCCGTAGAGGGCGTACACGTTCTCGCTGGCGGTCGAGGCGCCCTGGGCGGCGTTCTGCTGGTCGGCCAACGGGTTCTTTTCCGGGAACAGCGTCGGATTGCCCACGAACAGGTTGCGCAGCATGTCGGCGTTGATGTTCGGGCCGTTCTGATAGTGACCGTCGTAGAAGGTGATCGGGCCGCCCATGATGAACTGGTCGAGCGGCAGCGACGGCGTACCGGCATTGAAGCTGGCGATGCCGATATGCCGATCGCGCAGGCGGCCGCTGACGCCGAACTTCAGCGCCTCGTCATCGCCCCGGAAGAGACGGGTCGGCACGGTCAGGTTGAACGCGCCGGAATACTCCTGGTCGTGCGCGTGCTCGGTGCTGTTCTGGAAGCCGCCCAGGGTGTAATTCGCCGGATCCAGCGGATCGGGGCCGGCCAGCGTGGAGAAACGCGGAAAGCGCGGGTCGCTGACGTTGTCGTAGGCAACCGTGGAGGGTGCGTCGGTGGAGAAAGTCGAGTTGTAGTCGAACAGCTTGTTGTAGGAGCCGATCGCCAGCGCGGCCAGATAATCGACACGGAAATCGTGAAAGTCGTTCTCGCCGCCGAGGGTGACGACGCGGGTGTCGATCTGCTCCTTCTCGTCGCGCAGCGTCTTGTCGAAGGTGACGGTGGGATCGATGAACCCCTGCGGATGGGCCGGATCGACGCTGGCCGAACCGGTGCCGTTCTGGAACATGTTGTAGGTCAGGCGCTGGCGATTCACCGTCTCGGTATAGCCGGCATCGAAGTAGCGTGCGTACCAGCGATTGTCGGCGTCGGGCTGGTAATCCAGCTCGGCACCATAGCCGAGCCGGCGCCGATGGTAGTTGTAATAGCGCTGCTCGAAATCGTTCATCACCTTGTCCGGCGTGCCGTTCGTCTGGTCGTCGGCATAGGCGCCCTCGATGTCGTCGACGCCGCGCTTGTCCTCGAAGTAGGCCAGCGTGCCGATCACGCTGAACGCATTGCCGGGCCCGAAGCGGCCGCCGCCGCTCAGCATCAGATCCTTGATCGGGCTGCCGCGCAGCGACTCGACGCCGCCGCCGATCTCGCCGTCGAAAAACCGGTCCTTCTGCGGCGGCACCTGCCGCGGAGTGATTTCGATAGTGCCCCCGAGGGCCTCGGCATCCTGGTCGGGGGTGTTGGTCTTGGTCACCGTGATCGCGCCGATCAGGCCGGCCGGAATCGAATCGAAGGCGACCGCGCGACCGCCGCTCAGCGGCGACGCCACGTTCGTCGGCGGCAGCCGCACACCGCCGAAGGTGGTGCCGTTGAGATCCGCGTCGAGGCCCCGGATGTTCACGAAACGGCCCTCGCCGGTGTCGCTCTCCAGCGCGATGCCGGGCATCCGGCGCACCGCCTCGGCCGCGTTCACGTCGGGCAGCTTCTGGATCTCGGTCGCCGGCAGCACGTTGACGATATTCGGCGCGTCCTGCTGGATGCTGCGGGCAAGTATGGCCGGTGTGGTCTGGGCGGTGACCTTGAGCGCCTGCAAGGTGGTGGCGCCCTTGCCGCCGACATTCATATCCTGCTCGACCCGCTGGCCTGGCTGCAGCGTCACGTGCTGTTCCACCGCCGGCTGCGGCTGTCCGTCTGCCGATTGCGCATTCACCACCAAGGTGTAGCTGCCCGCGTCGACATCGCTGAAATCGTAGCTGCCGTCGCCCTCGGTCACCGCGCTGCGGCCCAGCTCGCGCAGCTCCACGCGCGCGCCCGCCACCGGCTGCTGACCGTCGTCCACCTGCCCATGCAGGCTCGCCGGCGCACCGGCATGCGCCAGTGCCGCGCCTGTCAACGTCACGAAACCCACTATCAAGCTGCCTGCACGTGTTCGAGCCATGAAAAACCCATCCGATCCGGTGAATACGCGGGACATCGCAGGCCGGCGCGATCGCCGTGAACTCCTGCTGTCATCTGATCGACGTTAAATGGGCGGCATGACCGAATGGATGCGGGAGGCTTACCAAGCTGTAAGAAAGGCGCTGTCCGCAGACGACGCGCCTGCAGCACAACCGATCCACCACCGCCGAGCCGGGCTTGCACATGAAGATCCTGATCGTCGAAGACGACCACGCCATGGCGGCCCACATCGTTGCCGGCCTGCACCCGCGGCACCGGCACGTCGAACGGGTTGCCGACGGCTACCAAGGCCTTTCGCAGGTGGCCAGCGCGCACTACGACCTGCTGATCGTCGACCGCATGCTGCCGAAGCTGGATGGCCTCGGCCTGGTGCGCGAACTGCGCGCCGCCGGACGCGAGACTCCGGTACTGATGGTGTCAGCGCTGGGTGAAGTGGATGCGCGCGTCGAGGGACTGGAAGCCGGCGTAGACGACTACCTGGCCAAGCCGTTCGCGATGACCGAACTCAATGCCCGGATCGACGCGCTGGCGCGCCGTCCGCGACTGGGCGAACCGACGACGCGGCGGCGCGTGGCCGACCTCGAACTGGACCGGCTCAGCCGCACGGTGAAGCGTGCCGGCCGCACGATCGAATTGCAGCCGCGCGAATTCCTTCTGCTCGACTACCTCATGGCACATGCGGGCCGCGTGGTGACTCGCGCAATGTTGCTCGAACACGTCTGGGAATTTCATTTCGAGCCGCAGACCAGCGTGGTGGAGACGCACATCAGCCGGCTGCGCGCGAAGATCGACCGCGACTTCGACGGCGAGTTGCTGCATACCATACGCGGCGTCGGCTACAGTCTGCGTGCAGCGCACTGAGCCGGTGCGCAGCCCGGTATTGCGCACCGCGGCGTTCCGGATGGCGCTGTGGCAGGCCGCCTTGTTCGCGCTGCTGGGCGCGGCACTGCTCGGCATCGTGTGGCTGCGCATCAACGACTACGCGCAGGACGAACTGCGCGGCAAGGTCGCCACCGAGATGGCCAGCCTGCGCCAGGCCGACGCCGACGGCACACTCGTCGTGCAGTTGCGCCAGCGGCTCGCCGCGCTGCCGGCGGGACCGGATTACTACCTGCTGACCGACGCGCAGCGGCGGGTCATCGTCGGCAACCTGCGCTATCGGCCCGACGCCGTCGGCTGGCATGTGCTGCCGCTGCGCGGTGCGATCGGCAAGGACAACAACGACGCCGACCAGGTGAGCCTGTACGTCGCACACTTTCCCGACGGCCGCTGGCTGTCGGTGGGGCGCGACAACCGTCTGGTGGTCGAACTGGGCGAGGTGCTCGGCAACAGCTTCATCGATGTCGGCGCGCTGGCGATCGTGCTGATGCTGCTTGGCGGCGGATTGGCGAGCTGGCGTTATCTGTATCGCATCGACGCACTGGGTGCCCGTGCCGAACGCGTACTCGAAGGTGCCCAGGAACTGCCGCTGGTCGGCAGCGGGCGGGGCGACGAGCTCGACCGGCTGGCGGCCCGCCTGAATCGCCTGCTCGAACGCACGCAGGTGTTGATGGAAGGCATGCGCCAGGTATCCAACGACATCGCGCACGATCTGCGCACGCCGCTGGCGCGGACGCGCCAGCGGCTGGAGGCGAGTCTCGCCGATGGCATGGACGCGGCCGGCCTGCGCCGGACCATCGGCGAGGCGGTCGGCGACATCGACGACTTGCTGGCCACGTTCCGCGCCCTGTTGCGTATCGCCAGTGTCGAGGCGCGCCAGCGCCATAGCGGCTTCGAGCTGATCGATCTGTCTGCGCTGTTCGAAAGCATCGCCGAGATCTACCGGCCCGTGGCCGAGGACAGCGGCCACCCGTTCGAGGCCCGGATCGCCGCCGGCCAGCGCCTGCACGGCGACCGCGCGCTGCTCACCCAGATGCTGGTCAACCTGGTGGAAAATGCGCTGCATCACACTCCGGCGCCCTCGCGTCTCCGGCTGGAGCTGCAGGTGCGGGCCGATGCCACGATCGGGCGGGTGATCGATGGTGGCCCCGGCATCGCGCCCGAGTCGCGCGCGCAGGTACTGAAACGTTTCGCGCGGCTGGATAGCAGCCGCAACCTGCCCGGTGCCGGACTCGGCCTCGCGCTGGTCGCTGCGATCAGCGATCTGCACGGCATCGGCCTGGTGCTGCGCGATGCGATGCCGGGGCTGATGGTGGAGCTGCAATTTCCGCGCGCACGCATGGGTCAGGGACGCCCTGATCCAATCGACGCAGGCCTCGCCGGATAAGCCAATCCCGACCCTTCCGGCCGCCGTTCGACGCTCGCCGCACGTGCCGCGCCGGCGTCATTCGGCTATCGTGCAGCTCCCAACGCCTTGCCCAACATCCATGGATCAGTCACCGACTACCGCCCCGCCGCAGCGCCGGGCCGCGCTCACTTTCATCTTCGTCACCGTCACGCTGGACATGCTGGCGTTCGGCATCATCATCCCGGTGCTGCCGCACCTGATCGTGGAGCTGATCGGCGGCAGCATCTCGAGGGCAGCGGTGTGGTCGGGCGCGTTCGGCGCGCTGTTCATGCTGATGCAGTTCATCTTCTCCCCGGTGCAGGGCACGCTGTCGGATCGCTTCGGCCGGCGCACGGTGATCCTGATCTCCAGCTTCGGTCTCGGTGTCGACTTCATCGTGATGGCGCTGGCGCCGGTGCTGTGGCTGCTGTTCATCGGCCGCGCGGTGTCGGGTATCTGCGCGGCGAGCTTCTCCACCGCGAATGCCTATATCGCCGACATCGTGCCGAAGGAGAAACGCGCGGCCGCGTTCGGCACGCTGGGCGCCGCGTTCGGGATCGGCTTCATCGTCGGCCCGGCGCTGGGCGGCTTTCTCGGCCATCTGCATATCCGGCTGCCGTTCTGGGTGGCGGCCGGATTGTCGCTGGTCAATTTCTGCTACGGCTACTTCGTGCTGCCCGAATCGCTGCCGAAGGAAAAGCGCAGCGCCCGCTTCGACTGGCGTCATGCCAATCCGTTCGGCGCGGTGGTGCTGCTGCGCCGCTATCCGCAGGTGTTCGGGCTGGCCGTGGTGTTCTTCCTGATCAACCTGGCGCAGTTCTCGCTGAACTCCACCTACGTGCTGTACACCGATTACCGTTACGGCTGGGGACCGCAGGCGGTCGGCTACACGCTCGGACTGGTCGGCCTGTGCAGCGGGCTGGTGCAGGCCGTGCTGGTGCGTCGGCTGATGCCGAAGCTGGGCGAGCGGCGCATGATCCTGGCCGGGCTCGCGCTGTGCATCGTCGGCTACGGGTTCTTCGGCTTCGCCTCGCTATCGTGGCTGTTCCTGCTCGGCATTCCGTTCCTCAGTCTGGGCGGCCTGGCCGGGCCGCCGGCGCAGGCGATGATGTCGCACCAGGTCGATCCGCATGAGCAAGGCCGCCTGCAGGGCGCGCTGACCAGCCTGGCCAGCCTCGCCGGCATCTTCGGGCCGGCGCTGTTCGCCAATATCTTCGCGCTGTTCATCAGCGATCACGCCCCGGTGCGGCATCTGCCCGGCGCAGCGTTCGTGCTGGCCGCGTCGTTGCTGTTCGCCGCCGCGTTGATCGCCGTACGCGTGATGCGCCATGCACCAGCTGCGGCGCCATTGGCAATCGACGACGTCGTCCCCACTCTGCCATTCAACGAATTTTCGTCCGAATCGATTCCCCACGCCCCACCGGAGCAATCCCCATGACGCTTTCCTTGTATCAGGCTGCCGTTCCCGTCTTCACCCGCGCGCTCAACAATCTCGTGCACGTGCTCAAGAAAGGCGAGGAGCATGCAAAGGCAAAGAACGTCACCGGCGAAGTGCTGCTGCAGACCCGGCTGATTCCCGACATGCTGCCGCTGGTCAGGCAGGTGCAGATCGCCTGCGACATGGCCACCCGCGGCACGGCCCGTCTGGCCGGAGTCGAGCCGACGCCGTTCGAGGACAACGAGACCACGCTGGAGCAGGTCCATTCGCGCATCGACCGCGCGCTCGAGTACATCAAGACGTTCAAACCCGAGCAGATCGACGGCAGCGAGGGCCGCACCATCGTCCTCAAGACGCGCACCGGCGAGATGACCTTCGACGGCCAGGCCTACCTGCTGCAATTCCTGATCCCGAACCTGTTTTTCCATTGCACCACCGCCTACAACATCCTGCGCGAAGCCGGCACCGAGATCGGCAAGACGGATTTCATCGGCCAGGCGTAACGCGCCCGCCGGCGGCTTCACCGTGGGAGCGGGTTCAGTCGCGATGCTCTGCATCCCCCACGGGAATCCGCGCGACCAGACGCGCCCTGCGCCGCGCCGGGTCCGCAGCGCCCGCCCGAGCGCTGAAATACCCCGGATTCGAAATCTGTGATCCATACCGCATTTGCCCGCGGCGTGGTGGCTTGTCCCGTGCTTGGTATATCGGCAACTACCCCGCTACGCGATTACCGAGGACACTTCCATGGAGCAGAACATCGAATACGTTATTGTCGGCGGCCCGCAGCACGGCCTGGTCTGCCAAGACCCATCGCATCAGGCCCGCGCGCAGGCGATCGCCAGCAATGATGGCCATCTCTGTCTGGCCGCAGCTTGCCGGCATTCGCGCCGGAGTGCAGCGCGCCTGATCCTGCTGCATCCACAAGCCACGGGTGAGCAATTCCTGGCCATTCTTGCCGCCTGAACTGACGCCGTGCGTCAGCTTCGCAACACCAGCAAGCGATGATCGGCGGCCAAGGGCTCAAAATTGCGCCTTGTCCATCGCGCGCGATCGCATCGACAATACCGGGCCAGCCCCGACGGCGTGACGGCCCTGGGGCCCTTCTCCCCGCTTCGACCGACCACGACGGATCCGCATGCTGCGACTGACCGACCTCAAGCTGCCGCTGGATCACAGCGAGGCCGCACTGACCGCCGCGATTCTCAAGCGACTGGATATCGAGGCCGGCGCGCTGACCGGTTACAGCATTGCCAAACGCAGCTATGACGCACGCAAGCGCGGTGCGATCGCGCTGATCTATGCGCTGGACATCGACACCACGCACGAGGCGGAGCTGCTGCGGCGTTTCGCCGACGACCCGCACGTCCAGCCCACGCCCGACACCAGCTACCACTTCGTGACGCAGGCACCCCCAAAACTGTCCCAGCGCCCGCTGGTGATCGGCTTCGGTCCCTGCGGACTGTTTGCCGGGCTGATCCTGGCGCAGATGGGCTTCCGGCCTATCATCCTCGATCGCGGCAAGGGAGTGCGCGAGCGCACCAAGGACACCTGGGATCTGTGGCGCAAGCGCCACCTGCATCCGGAATCCAACGTGCAATTCGGCGAGGGCGGTGCCGGCACGTTCTCCGACGGCAAGCTGCACAGCCAGATCCGCGATCCGCTGCATCACGGCCGCAAGGTGCTCACCGAATTCGTCAAGGCCGGCGCGCCGGAGGAGATCCTCTACGTCAGCAAACCGCACATCGGCACGTTCCGGCTGGTGACGATGGTGGAGAACATGCGCGCCACCATCGAATCGCTGGGCGGCGAGATCCGCTTCAGCAGCCGCGTCGACGATCTCCTGCTCGAGCCGGCCGCGGATGGCCGGCAGCGGATCCGCGGCGTGACCCTGGCCAGCGGCGAGCAGATTCGCGCCGATCACGTCGTGCTGGCGCTAGGCCACAGCGCACGCGATACCTTCGAGATGCTGCACGCGCGCGGGGTGTATCTGGAAGCAAAACCTTTCTCGATCGGCTTCCGCATCGAACATCCGCAGTCGGTCATCGACAGCGCCCGTTTCGGCCCGCAGGCCGGCCACCCGGTTCTCGGCGCGGCCGACTACAAGCTGGTGCATCACTGCAAAAAAGATCAGGACGGACGCGGCCGCACGGTATACAGCTTCTGCATGTGCCCCGGCGGCACCGTGGTCGCCGCGGCTTCCGAACCGGGCCGCGTGGTCACCAACGGCATGAGCCAGTACTCGCGCAACGAGCGCAATGCGAACGCGGCGGTGGTGGTCGGCATCGATCCGTCCGATTTCGCGCCCTACGACGCCAGCGGCGGTCCGCTCGCCGGCATCGCCTTGCAGCGCGCGCTGGAAAGCCGCGCCTATGTCCTGGGTGGCGAAAACTACAGCGCACCGGGTCAGCTCGTCGGCGACTTCCTCGCTGGCCGCGCTTCGCGCGAATTCGGCGACGTGCAACCTTCATACAAGCCGGGCGTGACCCTGGGCAATCTCGACAGCATGCTGCCCGACTATGCGATCGCCGCGATCCGCGAAGCGCTGCCCGCATTCGAACGCCAGATCCGCGGCTACGCGATGCACGACGCGATCCTCACCGGCGTCGAGACGCGCACCTCCTCGCCGGTACGGATCACGCGCGACGACAGCCTGCAAAGCCTGAACACCCGCGGCCTGTACCCGGCCGGCGAAGGCGCCGGCTATGCCGGCGGCATCCTTTCGGCAGCGGTGGATGGCATCCGCATCGCGGAAGCGGTGGCGCAGAACATCGCTGGGAACTGAAGCAAGCGGGTATTGTCAGCGAACGGTGACATCCGTATATTGTCATCGATCGCTGTCATTTTATAATGCCGCCGTACGGCGACTCCGAGACCCATCATGTTCATCCGGACCCCGCAGGATATCGGCGCATTTTTGCGCGAGAACCGCAAGAATGCCGGACTTGGCCAGGCTGAATTGGCCCGCCGCATCGGGGTCAGCCGACAGTGGGTGGTGGAGGTCGAGCGCGGCAAGCCACGGGCGGAGATCGGCTTGGTGCTGCGTGCTCTCAACGCGCTCGACAGCCCATTGCAGACAGGTCTGGCGACGTCCTTTCGTGGCGTTGCCGATGCACCGGATATCGACATCGATGCCATCGTCGATGGCGCGCGGCAGCCATGACTGCAGCCCACGAACTGGTCGCCGTAATGAACGGTGTGCCCATCGGAACCGTTGCCCGCGAACGCAACGGCCAGTTGCACTTCGAGTACGCGGACGAATGGCGCCAGCGCCCGGATGCCATCCCGTTGTCGCTGTCGATGCCGCTGCTGCGTGCAGTGCATCCGCATGCCGCGATCGATGCCTTCCTGTGGGGCCTGCTGCCCGACAATGAACAGACCCTGGCGCGCTGGGCCGCCCGCTTCCAAGTCTCCGCGCGCAATGCATTCGGCCTGCTGACGCATATCGGAGAGGATTGCGCCGGCGCCGTGCAGTTCGTGCCAACGGAGCGCTTGCCGACCCTGCAACGCCCGGCAGACGACGACATCGTCTGGTTGGACGAAGCCGAGATCGGCGAACGCCTACGCGCCTTGCGACAGGATCCCTCCGCCACCCGGCGCGCCACCGACCATGGCCAGTTCAGCCTTGCCGGTGCGCAACCGAAGACCGCGCTACTGCTGCGCGATCGTCGCTGGAGCGTACCCGCCGGGCGCACGCCCACCACGCATATCCTGAAGCCGACCACCGCCGCATTCGACGGCCATGCCGAGAATGAACATTTCTGCCTCGCCCTGGCCCGCCGGCTCGGCCTGCCGGTGGCACGTTCCGAACTGCGCCGATTCGATGGCGAAGCGGCCATCGTGGTGGCCCGCTTCGATCGCATCGAGCGTCAGGAGCAGTGGCTACGGGTGCACCAGGAAGACCTGTGCCAGGCGCTCGCTGTTTCGCCCACGCGCAAGTACCAGAGCGACGGAGGCCCCGGTCCGCTCACCATCGTCGAGCTATTGCGTACGCACTCCAGCGCCCCGTCCCGCGACGTGGACACTTTCATCGACGCACTCGCCTTCAACTGGCTGATTGTGGGCACCGATGCCCATGCGAAGAACTACGCATTGCTGTTCGGTCGTGGTGGCCGCATCCGCCTGGCACCGTTGTACGACCTTGGTAGCGCGCTGCCCTACCCGGCACTGCACCAGGACAAACTGGCGATGGCGATGAAAATCGGCAACACCTATCGCCTGCGCGATATCCGTCGGCACCACTGGGAGTCGTTGCTGCGCGGCAGCCGGGTGAATGCCGAGGCGGCGCTGGCACGCATGGCCGGCATGGCCGATGCGCTGCCGGACCACGCCAGCGATCTGGCCCGAAGCATGCGCGACGGCGGCATCGACCATCCGATCCTGCAGCAATTGCCGGCCCTGCTCGCCGAGAGTGCCCGCGAGAAAGGGCGCTGGATAGCCCAGACTCCCTGGAGAGCCTGAATGAAACTTCATCCGCCCATCCGGCGCTCGACAGCCCGGAAGCGGGTCAGGCGGGCTGACGAGCAGAAGCTTGTTCTGGCGTTCTTCGAGGTCCGCTTGGTGCGCCAGACCGAGCGTCCGGCAAAAAAGCTTCGGCGAGCTTTGATGGCGTCCACCGCGGTGACGCAAATCGTCGATCCGCCGCTACATCCGGCCGCACACCGATCATCCCATCAGGAGTCGCCCGATCCGGGCCCAGGCCACATCCCAGCCGATCCGCTCCTGCTCCAGCCGCACGCGCACACCCCAGCGGTCGCCGTGCAGATCGCGATAAAGCGCCTGTTCGGCGGCATCCAGGTGGTCGATCGTGCCGGCACGGTGCGGCTGCGGCTCGATTACCCACAACGCGCGATGGGCCAGCAAGGTCGCTTCGTCCATCAGCAACGATGTCACCTGCGGCAGATGGCCGCGAAGGCGGCCGAGGATGGCCAGGCCATGGGTGTCCAGGTCGCCCCAGTAGTGCACGGCCTGCGCAGCGCGCAGCCACGGCAGTGCGTGCAGATGCTCCACCGCGTAGCCGCGTGCCATCAGCACGACGGAATCGGGCAGGTCGTCGAAGGCCAGGCCGGTCTGCTTGTTCTCGACGATGAAGACGCGGCGCGCCGGCAGATCCAGCGAGGCCAATTCGCCGAACGGCGCATGGATGTCGCCCAGGCCGCCCACACGCGAACGCAAAGCGGGATCGAGCACGCGCAGACGCAGGCGATCCGGCTCGCGGCGCAAGCCGCTGGCTTGCCAGAACTCCGTGTCGCGCGGCAACCCGACCAGCGTGCGCAGCCAGTCGCCGAGCAGGCCGGTGCGGCTTTCCAGCCACTTGCTGTCCAGCCCGGCCACCGGCAGCTGGCGCACGAACAGATTCGACGACGGATGCGCCCACAGCCACGCCAGCATGTCGCCGAAGCGGGCGAATTCCGTGTCGTCGGCGTCGGCCAGCAATGCATACTGACGGCGCAACGTGGCGGCCAGCATCGGCCAGCGTTGCACCCACGCGTCGAAACGCATGCCGGCACGCCGCCAGCGCACGGCTTCGCCCAGCAGTTCGGCCAGCGCCTCCGCGTCGGGCAACGACAAAGCCTCCGGCACGGACTGACGACCGAGCAGCGGCCAGCGCCGTTCGGCCCAGCTCACCTCGCCACCGTGCCAGTCTTTCCACCCGGCTCGCCACGCCTCGAACGCCGCCCAGTGCGCACTGGCCTGACGCTCGCCCGGTGCTGCCAGCGATACGCGCAACGGCCAGTCGCCGCCGCCGCCCAGCCAGTCGCCGGCCTGCCGCCGCCAGCTGCCGCGCAGCAGCGCGACGGCCTGCTCAGGGCTGCGCATCGTCGCCCTCGCGCGCAGCGCGTGGCAGATCCAGGCGCTGGTTGTCGGCGTCGTACTCGATCATCAGCACGCGGGAATCGTGGCGGCCGTCGATCTCGACGAAGCAGGCGCCGCCGATGAACGGCTCCAGGGTCATCACCGATTTCAGCGGCGTGGCGACGATCATCTGGAAACCAAAGTTCTCGAAGATGCGCATGGCCATCGCGGTGAATTCGTTGTCGGCCTTGTCGAACGCCTCGTCCAGCACCACCGCCGCGTATTGCGGCACGCCGCCGTCCTCGTCGCCGAGCTGGTAGCGCAGCGCGGCAGCCAGGCAGGTGGTGGCCAGTTTCTGGCGCTGGCCGCCGGATTTACCGGCGCCGCTGCGGTACACCTCCAGCTGGCGGCCGCTTTGCTCATCGCGCTCCTCGCCGATGAACTCCACATGCAGGCGCACGTCCAGCACCTGCTCGCGCCAGCGCTTGTGTTCGGGGTCGGTCGAGGCCAGCCGCGCCACCAGCTTGCGCAAGCCATCGAACTGCGCTTCGGCGCGCTCGCGATCGTCGGTGCGCTGATGCGCCAGCACGTCGCGCAACTGCTGGCGGAACTCGATCACCTCCGGCAGGCGGCGATCCTCGGGCTTGATCTGCAGGATGCTGCCGCGGTTGAACGGCACTTTTTCCAGGCTGGCGTTGACGTCTTCCATGCGCGCCCGGATCGCCTTGTGCGCCTGTGCGATATGCGTCTGCAGCGCCACCAGGTTCTGCCCGCTCTGCGTGCGCAGCATCTCGAAGAAGCGTGCCTCGTGGGCCGGCAGGCCGTCGCGTTCCAGCCGCTCCAGCCGCGCGAAGAAATCCGTCGCGCTTTCCAGGTTGGCCTGCACGTCGCCGGCGTCCTGCACCCAGCGGCGGCGGAAGCTTTCGAAGCAGCTGACGATGCGGTGGCTCTGCTCGGCCGCCTCCGTCTCCAGCGCAGCGATGCCCTGGTTGAGCGCGCGCTCCATCGCCAGCGTGCGCTCGGCCAGGTTACCCAGGGTGAACGACGCGCCCGCATCGCAGCGCGCATCCAGCCCTTGCTGCTGCAACGGCGTCAGCGGCCTGGCGGCCACCTCCTCCCCGCAACGGGCACGGTCCTTGTCCAGCCGCTCGCGCTCGCGCCGGTGATCGCGGCGCTCGTCGCGAACGTCGTTCAACAGGCGCTGCGCGGTGGCGACCTGTCTGCCGCTGGCCTCGATGCGCTCGCCCAGTTCGCGCAACGCCACATCGCCTTCGCGTAGTTCCTTCAGCGTGCGCTCGATGGCATCCAGCCGCGTCAGCAGGGGTGCGACGTCGATGTCGCTCCAGCGCAGGTTGGCCAGCGACTGCGCCGCGGCGGCACGGCTGGCCTGGCGCGCGCGTTCGGCCTTGATCGCCGCCATCGTGTTGTCGGCCTCGGCGATCTGCTGCGCCAGCGCGCCGGCTTCGGCCTTGTACAGCGCCAGCTTTTCGCGGTTGTCGAAACCCATCACCCACTGGCGGCGATCACCGACGGCGTGGCGGTCGTCCTTTTCGTGCCGGCTGCGGCCGTGCTTGATCTGGCCTTGCACGGTGATGGCGCGTTCGCTCTGGCGCAGTGCCTGCACGCTGTCCACGCAGGCGTAGTCGTAGCGGCGCAGCAGTTCGGCGTGCAGCCACTCCTGGTGCGCGTGCGGGGCCAGCTCCAGCTTGTGCAGCAGCGAGCGCGGCGGTGGTGCGGACACGTTCGGCGCATCCGCCGCGCCGATGCGGTGATAGACCAGCTTGCCGCCGAGATGGGTGGCATCGACCCAGGCGGCGACCTTGGCGTAATGCCGCTCGTCCACCAGCAGCGACAGCGCGAAGCCGTGCAGCAGGCGCTCGATCGCGCCGCTCCACGCCTGCTCGTCCGCGCGCACCTGGATCAGCTCGCCGGCGAATGGCAGCGCGGTATCGGCCAGACCCAGCGCGGCACACAGGCGGCCGCGCAGGGCCTGCAGATGCGCGGGGATGTTCGACGGGTGCGCTTCCAGCGCGGCGATCTCGGCCCGTGCGCCGTTAAAGGCGTCTTCGGCTTGCTTCTTCTGCATGCCCAGTTCCAGCATGCGCTGGTCGGCATGGGCGGTGGCGTCCTGGCCGGCATCGAGCAGGCTGCGTGCCTGGGAGAGTTGCTCGGCGAAACCCTGCGGCGTGCCGGCGAGCTGCCAGTCCAGTTGCCGGCAGGCGGCGTCGGCCACGCCACGGTGGCGCAAACAGGTTTCGCGATCATGCGACACGCTGTCGCGCTCGCGTTCGAGCTGCTCGATCTGCGCACCGCCCTGTTCGCGGTGACGCGCCTGCAAGTCGCCGAGTTCGCGCTGGTGCTGTTCCAGGCCTTGCAGGCGACGGCCTTCTTCGCCTTCGAGGCCGCGATCCAGCGTGTCCAGTTCGGTCAGGCGCGCATCGAGCAGGCGCACGCGCAGCCGCTCGCGATGGCCGTCCATGCCCGCCAGCAGCTCGTCCAGTTCGCTGCGCTCGCGGCGCACGGCCATCAACCGCTCATGGGCCGCACGCGCGGGGCGCAAGGTCTCGATCTGTTCGCGCGCGGTGACCACCGCCTTGTGCGCCTCGTCCAGCTCGGCGAATTCGGCCACCAGGCGATCGGCCACGGCGAAGGTCTCGGGGCGCTCCAGCATGAAATCGCGCAGGAAATGGTTGAGGTCGCCCAGGTTCTTCGCCGATTGCGTCTTGTGCAGCAGGCGCAGCGCGGTGTCGTTGCCGATGCCGAGCAGGCGGCGGAAGCGCTCGGCGTAGGCGTTGAAGCTGTCGTGATGGTGCACGTCGGCCAAGCGCTGCTTGAGCCGGCGCAGGTCCAGATCGAAACCCTTCAGTTCCTCGGCCAGGTCGAACGGCCGCTCGGCGACGATGAAATGCTTTTGCACGTCGGCGGCGGTAGAGCTGTTGCCGCGAATCCACAGCAGCCGCACCAGGGTCACGCAGCGGCCCAGCGCGTTGCGGTATTCCAACGCCAGCGCCGACCATACCGGGCCGCGGCGCAGGTACTGGGTGGCGACCTCACCCGAATCCTCGTCGTGCTGGTCGGCCCAGGCGCCACGCACGTAGGACACCAGCGAACGGTCGCGGCCGCTGCGTTCGGCCTCGCGCGCGGCGGCGTTGAAATCGACCAGCGCAGGCGGCACCAGCAGCGCGGACATCGCATCGAGCAGGGTCGACTTGCCCGAGCCGGAACGGCCCACGAACAGGAAGCCGCGCTCGGCGATCGGCACTTCATGCAGCCCGGAGAAGGTGCCCCAGTTGAATACCTGCATGCGGCGCAGGCGGAATTGTTCCTCGCGCGGCGTGGGCAGGTCGCTGAGGAACAACGGTGCGTTGGTGTCGGCCCTGGCCATCAGTCGTCCTCCTCCGGCGTGACGCCGTCGAGGATGCGGGCGCCGGCCAGGTGTTCGCGATAGACCGCGCCCAGCGCCTGCACGTCCTCGGCGGAAAACAGCAGCTTCAGCGTGGGCGATACCTCGTGGCGGCCTTCGCTGCCGCGGATCGGTTGCAGCACGTTGTTCTTTTTCATCTTCTCGATGGCGGCGTTGAGCTTCTTGGTGAAGCCGGCGCGGTCGGTGCCCTGCGGCGGCTCGTACACGGCCAGCTGCGCATGCAGTTCGTCCACCTCCACCACCGCGCGCTGGCCTTGCGCCTCGGCTTCGGCCAGGCGCTGGCGCAAGGCCAGCAGCAGCACCGAGTCGATGAAGGTGAGCGGACTGGAACGCAGCAGAGTCGGGGTTTCCAGCTCGCCGGTATCGGCCTGGCGTACGAAGGCCACGCGCAGGTCGCGATCCAGCACCAGCTCCAGGAACAGTTCGCACAGGCGCGCGCGGATGGCGGTTTCTTCGCGCAGCAGCACCGGCCAGAGCAAGGCGTGGCGCTCGGCGTCCACGCTGGGGCCGGCCAGCAACTGGCACAGCACGCGGCGCGCCTCGAACGGCAGGCTGCCGCTGTCCCCGGGGAACAAGCCGGCATCACCCACGCCTTCCGATGGCGGGTTTGCCGATTCCGGCTCGATCATGTCATCAGACCAGTTCATCGCGTTTTTCCTTGAGGAAGTACAACAGGGGAATGCGGGCGCGGCGCTCGTGACCGTCCTCGCCGCGCCAGCTCACCGATTCGTGGCGGTCGGGCACCAGCATGCCGTGGCGGCTGCCCAGCGCCACGTAGCCGACCACGCTGCCCAGGCCCTGTTCGGCCGGATAGCGCTGCAACACGGCGCCCACCGAACATTGCGCGTGATCGGCCAGCAGCGTGTGCACGCATTGTTTCAAGCTGCGGAAGTCGATCTCCGACTGCGCAACGAGTTCGCCCACACCGTCCAGCGTGATCGCCGCGCCCTCGGCGCGCACGATGCTGCTGTCGACCTGGCTGTGGCGCGGGTCGTTCAGACGCCAGCGCGACAGCGAGTGCACCCGCGCACCGCTCAGTATCAACGTGTAGTCGATACCCTCGTTGCTGCGCACCCGGTCGCGCAGTTTCAGCGCCTCGGCCTGGGTCTGCTTGAGCAACTGGTGCAGGCGGCGCTGCTCCAGGTAGGCGCGGCTCTGCACGAAGCCCTTCAGGCTGCGCGCGAAATGCTGCAGCACATCGTGCACGTGACCGCCGCGGTCGAGCAGGGTGCGGGTAAGATGCAGCAGGAAGCTGCGCTCGCGCCGGTCCAGCTTGCGCGCGAACTCGCGGCCGGTCACCGCATCCACCGCGGCTTCCAGCTGGCCGCTCTGCTCGGCGTCGGTGAGCAGCCGCCAGAACGCGTCGAAGCTGCGCCCCGATTCGCTTTCAGCGATCACGTCGACGCCGGCGAACAGCGCCTCCAGCATCTCGCCGCGCTGGCGTTCGTCGTCGATGATGCGCTCGCGGAAGTCGCGATCCAGCTGCTGGAAGTCGTCGCGCACATGACGGAAATCCTCGGCCAGCTCGTCGGCCAGCGCGATGATCTCGCGTGCACGTTCCAGCGCGCGGGTATCGTCCAGCACGTCCACCCGCCCCTCGCTGACCGCGGCGATCTGCGCGTCGACGCGCTCGCGCTCGGCCAGCAACTCGGCCAGCCGGCTGTGCGGGTCGCCATCGGTCTGCCGGGCCAGTTGCACCAGTTGCTGGATGACCAGCGCAAGCCGGCTTTCGGTCGCCACATTGCGGCTGCTGTCCAGACTGCCGAGAAAGCGCAGCGCACCGATCGCCTGGGTGGACAGCTCGTACTGTTCCTCACTGGCTCCTTCCGGAAAGCGCCGCTCCAGCCAGCCAGAACCCAGCCATTCGGCCACGTAGGCCTGTGCGGTGCGCGGCACGGCGTGGCCATGCGCACGCAGTTCCTCCAGCTCGCGCGCCAGCCGCTCGTGCAGCAACGAAGCCGGCAACTGGCGCTCGACGTCGAGTAAAAGACCCTGCAGCAGTGCGGCGGTCAGCGGCGCGTTGTCCGCCGCCAGCAATTTCCAGGTCGGCTGCTGACGCAGGCGCTGCCAGGTGGCGATGCGCGCACGGGTTTTCACCGCGGCACCGGATGCTGCGCACCAGCCAGTCCCGGAACGGTGACCGGCAAGGTCTCGTTGCTTGTCTGCAGGGATAGTACGTGCACGATGTGGATATCCGCCGTTCGTTGTCCGGACACGACGGTGCCTGGACGGTCGCCCAGTGTAATCGGCGACGTCTCATCCGTTGCGACGTTTCGCGCCGGCAATGTCATGTTTCAACGCCTTGAACCGGCCGACGCCACCCCAACCTCTGCACTGCCTTCCACTACGGCAGACGCCCCATGACCTCTCCCGCTATCATCCGTATCGACTTTGTCTCCGATGTCTCCTGCCCGTGGTGCGCGATCGGGCTCGCTTCGCTGCAGCAGGCGCTGGCGAAGCTGGAGGGCGAGGTTGCGGCGGAGATTCATTTCCAGCCGTTCGAGCTGAATCCGCAGATGGCCGCCGGGGGCGAGGATTCCACCGAGCATCTGGTGCGGAAATATGGCAGCACGGCCGACCAGATCGACGCCAACCGCGCGTCGATCCGCGCGCGCGGCGCCGCGCTGGGCTTCACCTTCAACATGGATCGACGCAGCCGCGTCTACAACACGTTCGACGCGCACCGGTTGCTGCACTGGGCCGAGCTGGAAGGTCGCCACCTCGCCCTGAAGCAGGCGCTGTTGCGCGCCTATTTCACCGATGGCGAGGACGTCAGCGCGCATGACACGCTGCTGCGGCTGGCCGGCGAGGTGGGCCTGGATATCCAGCACGCGCGACAGATCCTCGCCGGCGACACCTACGCGAACGAGGTGCGCGCGCAGGAGCAGTTCTTCCAGAGCCGTGGCATCCATTCGGTGCCGGCGACGATCATCAATGGCCAGCACCTGATCTCCGGCGGGCAGCCGCCGGAGGCTTTCGAACAGGCGTTGCGGCAGATTGCCGCCACGACATAAGTCTGCTCACGCGTCGATTGCGCGCGGCTCCGACCAGTGCGCGATCGGCGACGGGTGACCGAGCAGGTAGCCCTGGCCCATCTCGCAGCCCATCGCCATCAACGCACCGTACTGGATTTCGCTTTCGATGCCTTCGGCGATGACCTGGATGTTCAGCGCGCGCGCCAGCGCGAGGATCGCCGCCACTACCGTGGTGCTGCTGGTGTTGGCGCCCTTGTCCAGCTCCTGCACGAACGCACGGTCGATCTTCAGGATGCGCAGCGGCAGCGAGTGCAGGTAGCTCAGCGAGGAATAGCCGGTGCCGAAATCGTCCAGCGCGGCACCGACACCGATCGTGCGCAGGCGATCGAGCGTGGCGCGAACGCGCTCGGGGTTGTCCAGCAACGCGCCTTCAGTCACCTCGACCACCAGCCGCGACGGCGACAGGCCGATGCGTTCGAGTAGACGGATCAGGCGTCCGTCGAAATCGGCGTGGCGCAGGTGCAGGGCCGAAACGTTCACAGTCATGAACATGTCGGCACGGCCGTGCCGCAGCAACAATTCACAGCTGAGTTCGAACATGCGCCAATCGATCGTCTCGATCAGTCCGCTGTCCTCGGCGATTTTCAGGAAGTCGGCGGGTCGCAGCACGCCGCGTTGCGGATGGTTCCAGCGGATCAGCGCTTCGTAGCCCACCACTTTGCCATCATTCATCGCACAGATCGGCTGGAAGTACGGCTCGAACTGATCGCGCTGCAATGCCTGACGCAGCTCGCCTTCCAGCGTCAGCACGTCGACTACGTTCTTTGCCAGCGTCTCGTCGAACAGCTCGAACCGCTTGCGCCCCAGTTCCTTGGCCCGGTACAGCGCGATATCGGCATCGCGCAGCACCTCATCGGCCGCGTCGTAATGACTGTCGCCGATCGCGATACCCACGCTGGCGGTCACCTGCAGTTCCTTGCCGATGATCTGCATCGGCGCGGTCAGTGCGTGCATCACGCGTTGTGCCACCGCCGTGGCATCGGCCGGCAGTTCAACGTTTTCCAGCAGGATGGCGAATTCATCGCCGGACAGTCGCGCCACCAGATCGGGATGGCGCACGCAGCCGGCCAGCCGGGTCGCCACCTCTTTCAGCACCTCGTCGCCCGCCAGATGGCCCAGGCTGTCGTTGATGATCTTGAAGCGGTCGACGTCCAGATACAGCAGCGCACAGCGTTGCTGCGGCTCGCGCCGGATTGCAGCCAGCACACGATCGATGCGATCGCGCAGGTAGCCGCGATTGGGCAAGCCGGTCAGCGAATCGTGCATCACCTGGTGACGGAGCTGATCCTGCATGCGCTCGCGTTCGATGATTTCCTTGCGCAATGCCAGCGTGCGCTCTTCCACCCGAAGTTCGAGTTGCTCGTAGGCACGCTTCAGCGACTCGGCTGAGCGGCGGCGGGTCAGGCTGTTGGCGATCTGCGAGGCGACGAAGCTGAGCAGCTCCTGATCGGCTGGGCCATAGACCACGCTGGGCCGGTAGCTCTGCACGGTCACCAGGCCGATCACTTCGTCGCCCACGATCAGCGGCACGCCCAGCCAGCACATCGCGGGCGAACCCATCCGTCCCGGCGCGATCTCGCCCAGCCGGTCGAGCTCTTCGATGTCCGCGTTGTCGGCGCGCAATGCGGTGCCGCGGCGCAATACGTACTCGCTGAGGCCGCGGCCCAGCGGACGTTCGGCCGGCGGCCGCTTCACGGCATCCACGGCATAGGGAAACGTCAGTCGCTGGCGATCATCGGAGAGCAGCGCGATGAAGAAATTCTCCGCATTCAGCAATTCGCCGACCACCGCGTGCACGCGCCGGTAGAACTCGTCCTGGTCGATATCGGCGGTAGCCAGCTGGGCGAGCTGGAACAGCGCCGACTGCAGGTATTCGGCGCGTTGCCGTTCCAGGATTTCCAGTTGCAGCCCGCGATTGGCCTCGGCCAGCTGCAGGGTGCGCAACTGCACCCGCTGCTCCAGATCGGCCTTGGTCTGCTTGCGGTCCAGCGCGGTGAGGATATGGCTGCCGACAAACTCCAGCAGGGCCAGATCCTCGTCGGTGAAGCCGATATCCTGCCGATAGCTCTGCACCACGAGCGCGCCGCCCGGCTGGCCGTCGCGCAACATCGGCACACCGAGCCAGTCGTAGCTGTCCACGCCGATCAGCGCCACCGGCCCAGGCACCTGGCTGCGCAGCTCCTCGGCGTTGCCCATGCGCGCGTTGCCGTCGCTGATCACGTACCAGGTCAGCGTGTATTCGATCGCGCTCAGCGGAATGTCCTGTCCGTTGCCGGGCGGCTCCGGATCCTCGACATCGACGAAATACAGGAAGCGGATCGTGTCCTGCTCGGCATTGCGCAGCACGATGAAGAAATTCTCCGCGTACATCAGCGTGCTGACGATGGCGTGGATGCCGCGCAGCAGCGCCGGCATGTCGCGTTCGGAACCGGCCAGGTCGGAGATTGCAAAAAGTGCGCGCTGCAGTGTTTCGGAGCGCTCGAGTTGCTGATGCGAATACTGCAGCTCGCCCCACTCCAGCGCCCGCCGCATATATTCACCGGCGAATTGCAGCGGCGCCGCCAGTTCGTCGAGAAAGCCGGCGCCATCGCGACCGGGCTGCAAGGTCAGCAGCAGCAGCGCCGGCTCGGGCCGCTGGCACAGGCGGATCGCGACGCGACGGCGATCCGGATGCCAGTGCGGTGTTTCCGCGCGGCTGGCTTCATCCAGCCACGGCCACTCCGTCGGGTCGATCCGGGTTACCGGCGCATTGTGAAGATGGTCCGGCTGATCCAGACCCCACAGCACGCAAGCCGCGGCGCAGCCCGGATGGGCCTGCGCCAGCGCGGCGATCGTCGCGCCCACTTCCTCGGGAGTATTGCCCGCTGTCAGCCGAGCCAGCCAGCTCAATTGCAACGAGCCGTCAGACGGCGTCGATTCAACCGCACCCGCGTGTTTCATTGGTGGAGCTCCCCCGAGCACGGCCGCCAACGCCTGCCGGCTAGCATACCCCTTCGATGCCGCGCAACAACGCTTGCCTCGGGTTGCCGCGAGCCTGCATATATATGCGGTCGCACACGCAATGCCGATAAACTGCCGAAGTTGCATACGCCCGGCTGCGCTTCCGACGCGAGGCGTCTGCCCGCAAGCCGTTGCCGCTGCCCGGTTCCATGCGTCATCCGCGTCACAGGTTCTCGATCCAGCATGCTCGCCGACACCACCAAAGACGCCATCCGCGCCGCCTATGCACGCCTGAAGGACGGGCTGCCGGGCTTCCGCGCGCGTGCCTCGCAGGGAAAGATGATCGCCGAGGTGGCCAAGGCGTTCGGCCGCGCCGGCGGCGTGGCGGTGGTCGAGGCGCCTACCGGCACCGGCAAGTCGATGGCCTACCTGATCGCCGGCGTGGCCGTGGCGCGCTTCCAGAAGAAGAAGCTGCTGATCGCCACCGCCACGGTGGCGCTGCAGGAACAGCTGGTGCAGCGCGATATCCCGCTGTACCTGCAGCTCAACGGCATCGAGGCGAAGGTGGCGCTGGCCAAGGGCCGCGGTCGCTACCTGTGCCCGCGCAACCTCATGATGGCGGCGAACAGCATCAACGACGCCGCACAGATGGGCCTGGCTGGTTTCGACGCGGACCTGGCGCTGTGGACCAGACCGCCGCAGGCGCGCGACAAGCAGGCGCTGGCAAAACTGCGCGCCGCGTTCGACCGAAACGAGTGGAACGGCGACATGGACAGCGCGCCGGAAGCCGTCAGCGACCTGCTGCGCCCGATGGTGACCACCAGCGCCGGCGGCTGCACCGGGCGCAAGTGCGGCCAGTTCATGATCTGCCCGTTCTTCGCCGCGCGCCGCGCGGTGGACGATGCCGAGATCATCGTGGCGAACCAGGACCTGGTGCTGGCCGACCTCACCATGCCGGGCGAGGACGAGGGCTGGGGAGGGATCATCCTGCCGCGGCCGGACGAGACGCTGTACATCTTCGACGAAGGCCATCACGTGCCGGGCAAGGCGATCGACCGCGGCGCCAGCGAGGTCTACATGAACGTCACCGTGCGCCAGCTGAGCCGGCTCGGCCGGCAGGTGCATGCGGCGTATTCGCTGACCGACAAGCAGACGCTGGGCAAGCTGTCGCTGGATGCCGGCGACTCGAAGCTGCAGGAACTGAGCAACACGCTGGAGGAACTGGAGAAGGAAATCCGCCTCGGCTGGCTGCCCGATCCGGCCGAAACCGAGCCGATGTATCGCGGCTCGCTGGGCCAGTTGCCGGAAACCTGGGTGGAGCATGCGCGCGTACTCGGCATGTATACCGGCGAGGTGCATCGCTGGCTGACCGCGGTGCGCCGCGCGGTGGTCGAAATGACCGATGGCGGCCCGACCCAGGAAGCGCTGTCGCGCGAACTTGGCATCGCTTTGGAGCGCATCGGCAAGCAGGCCAGTTGCTGGCGTGCCTGGTCCAGTGAAGATCCCGATGACGCACCACCGCTGGCACGCTGGGTCACGCTGGGCGGCGATCAGCAACTGGTCTGCCATGCCTCGGCAGTCTCCGCCGGCGGCCTGCTGCAAAGCGTGCTGTGGGGCAACGCCAGCGGCGTATTGCTGACGTCGGCCACATTGAGCGCGGGCGGCAACTTCCGCGGCTTCGCCGATGCGGTGGGCCTGCCCGACGACGCGGCATGCCTGAGCCTGCCCTCGCCGTTCGACCTCGCTGCGCAGGCACGGCTGGAAGTGCCGGCAATGCGCACCTTGCCCGACGCGCGCGAGGCGCATGCCGAGGAAATCAGCGAATGGCTGGCCAAACATCTCGACTGGGACGCCGGCAATCTGGTGCTGTTCACTTCGCGGGTGAAACTCGATCGCGTGCTGCAGAAGCTGCCGATCGCGCAGGTGCGCAAGGTGCGCGCGCAGGGTTCGCTGGGCAAGTCCCAGCTGATCGCCGAACACTGCGCCGACATCGAGGCGGGCAAGGGCAGCACGCTGTTCGGACTGGCGTCGTTCGGCGAAGGCCTGGACCTGCCGGGCAAGCTGTGCGAGACGGTGGTGATCACCCAGCTGCCGTTCGCCGTGCCGACCGACCCGGTCGGCGCTACGTATGCCGAATGGCTGGAATCGCGCGGGCGCAATCCGTTCATCGAAGTGAGCATTCCCGAGGCGACGCGCCTGCTGACGCAATACTGCGGCCGATTGATCCGCAACGAAACCGATCGCGGCCGCATCGTGCTGCTGGATCGCCGCGTGGTCACCAAGCGCTACGGCAGCGGCATGCTGAAGGCGTTGCCGCCGTTCCAGCGCATCATCGAGCGCACCGCATGATCATCCGCCTGTCCGACTGTCCGTCGCAACCGTGGAAGAACGGCCTCGGCAGCACGCGCGAAATGGCTGTCCATCCGCCCGGCGCCGGCAGCGACGATTTCCTGTGGCGCGTGAGCATCGCCGAAGTCGACAGTGCAGCGCCGTTCTCCCGCTTCCCCGGCATCGACCGGCAGATCGCGTTGCTCGACGGCAACGGCTTCACCATGACGCTGGACGACGGCCGCATACATCCATTGACCACGCCGTTCGCGCCGTTCGCATTTGCCGGCGAAACCAAGGTGGCGGTGAACCTGGTGGATGGGCCGACACGCGATTTCAACCTGATGGTGCGCCGTGAGCATGCCCGTGGCGAAGTCCTGGTTTGGCGGGGGCCCGGAACACACGAACCTGATCCATCCAGCGTGCTGGTCTACTGCGCCCGCAGCGTGATCTACAGCGCGGAAGGTCCGCTGCACGCAGGAGATGCGTGGCGGCCTTCGTCGGCGAGCCCGGTCCAGTTGCACCTGCAACACGGCGCGCTGGCGCTGGTCGTCCGGATCGAGCGATACGCACCTGGCAGAAGCCGCACCTGACAGAAGCCGGTAGTCGCCTATACTCGGCCCACCCTTCCGCAAGGTATCCGCCATGTCCGTGCTGATTCTCGGCCTGCTGATCTTTCTCGGGGTGCATTCCCTGCGCATCTTCGCCGATGGCTGGCGCAGCCGGCAGATCGCCCGGCTGGGCGAGAAACCCTGGAAAGGCCTGTTCGCGCTGGTGTCGCTCACCGGCTTCGTGCTGATCTGCTGGGGCTTCGGGCTGGCCCGCCAGCATCCCGTGCTGCTGTATGTGCCGCCGCTGCCGTTGCGACATCTCAATGCACTGTTCACGCTGGTCGCGTTCGTGCTGTTTGTCGCGGCGCGCGTGCCGCGCAACCGCATCAAGGCGAAACTGCATCATCCGCAGCTGCTGGCGGTGAAGGTGTGGGCATTCGGCCACCTGCTGGCCACCGGCATGCTGCACGACGTGGTGCTGTTCGGCGCATTCCTGGCGTGGGCGATCGTGCTGTTCGCGGTATCGCGTCGGCGCGACCGCCTGGCCGGCACCGTCTATCCGGCCGGCTCGCTCAAAGGTGACGTACTGGCCGTGGTCATCGGTGTCGTGGCGTGGCTCGCCTTCGCGTTATGGCTGCATTTGTGGCTGATCGGCGTGAATCCCATGACGTGAATCCCATGGCGTGAACCGTGAACGGCCGGGGTGGCAAGAGTCATCTGGGCACTTGCCTCCGGCTGCGCTAAAGTCCGCGCATCCCACCCGCGCGAGGTCGTGTCATGGCCGCTTTCCTGCTCTGGCTGTTGCTGCTGGTGTTCTGCTGGCCGCTCGCGCTGCTGGCGCTGGTGCTGTATCCGATCGTGTGGCTGCTGTTGCTGCCGCTGCGCCTGGTCGGCATCACCGTGGGCGCGGTGTTCGCCTTCCTCGGCGCCCTGTTGATGCTGCCGGCGCGCGTGCTGCGCGGCCGGCCGGTCTGACACCCGCGCCGCCCCTTACACCAGCACGTCGCTGGCCTGAGGCATTCGTAACTTTACAATAGGGTCGGATAACTATCCAATAGGCGCCGCATACTCTATGGTGTCCCATGGCCCGACCCAGTCGTTCTGCGGAAATTGACGCCTCGCTGCTGGCCCAGGTCCGGAGCCATCCCAACGACCTGGTGCCCGTTGTCGCCGAAACGCTGGGCCTCAGCCGCGCTGCCGTAGCCACGCGGGCTCGCGCACTGATTAGCGAAGGCTATTTGGCCAAAATCGGAACGACACGGCCAACCTATCGTCTCGGCACCTCCCGCCGAGCCAGTTTTCGCTATCCATTGCACGGTCTCGCCGAGGATCGCGTATGGGCACGTGATGTCGCACCGCTGCTGAAAGACCTGCCGACGAACATCGTGGACATCAGCCACCATGGTCTTACCGAAATGGTCAATAACGCCATCGATCACTCCGAAGGAAAACACCTCAGGGTCCTCGTGGATCGCAACGGCGGCCAGGTTGCCATGCTGGTGGCGGACGATGGCATCGGCATTTTTCGCAAGATCACTCGCGCACTGGAGCTCCCCGACGAACGGCTGGCGCTGCTCGAGCTTTCAAAGGGAAAGTTGACCACCGATCCAAGGCGCCATTCTGGTGAGGGTGTGTTTTTCACTTCGCGCATGTTCGACCGCTTCCAGATCGCTTCTGGCGACCTCGTCTTCGACCATGATGATGGAGCGGGCGACGATCTGCTTTTCGACAACGACATGCACCATGTCCGCCATGGCACGACCGTGCTTATGGAAATCAGGACCGACGCCACCAGGACGGCCAGGGAAATCTTCGATCAATATTCCAGCGGCCCGGACGACTACACCTTCGCCAAAACGGTGGTCCCGGTCAGGCTGGCCCGGGTCGGCGACGAGAACCTGATCTCCCGCTCGCAAGCCAAGCGCCTGATGCAACGGCTAGAGCGGTTCCGCACCGTGGTGCTCGACTTCGAAGCGGTGACCAGCATCGGCCAGGCCTTCGCGGATGAAGTGTTCCGTGTCTTCGCGCACGACCACCCGGATGTCACCCTGGTTCCGACGCATGCGGTTCCTGAGGTTCAGCAGATGATTCGCCGCGCCGAAGTCGCACGCGATGCGGAAAGCGATTCGCTCTGACTATGACCATCAAACCTCACTCGCCCTCCTGCGAGCGCAATCGCGAGCCGATCCTCGGCGTGCTGCGTGAACACTTCGCCGATCGCCGGCATGTGCTGGAGATCGGCAGCGGCACCGGTCAGCATGCGGTGTATTTCGCCGCGGCGCTGTCGCAGCTGGTCTGGCAGAGCTCGGATCGCGCGGAAAACCTGCCGGGCATCCGCGCCTGGCTGGACGAAGCGGCGCTGCCGAACACACCTGCGCCGCTGGAATTCGATGTGGCCGGCACTTGGCCGGCGATGCGGTTCGATGCGATCTTCAGCGCCAATACCTTGCACATCATGGCGTGGCGCGACGTGGAGCTGCTGTTCGCCCGGCTGTCCACGATAACCACCGACGACGCCAGCGTGATCATCTACGGCCCGTTCAATGACGAGGGCCGCTACAGCAGCGAGAGCAACGCCGCCTTCGATCAGTGGCTGCGGGCTCGCGGCGCGCACATGGCGATCCGCGACGCCGGAGCGGTGGACGCGCTGGCAGGCAGGGCCAGCTTCAACCTGATCGGCGATATCGCGATGCCGGCCAACAATCGCTGCCTCGTGTGGCGCCGCCGCGGCGCCTGAACGGCGACCCCGACGACGCGCCTGCACAAATGGGCCGAAGCGGGTACAAAGGCGGCATGAAGTCGATCGACACACAGACCCCCTGCCCTTGCGGCAACCCCGCCGGCTACACCCAATGTTGCGGCCCGCTGCACGAGGGTGCCGCCGCCGCAACGGCCGAGCAACTGATGCGTTCGCGCTACAGCGCCTATGTGCTCAAGCGGGAGGATTACCTGCTGGCGAGCTGGCACGCCAGCTCGCGCCCGGTGTCGCTGCGACTGGCCGCGCAGCAGCCGGCGCCGACCTGGCTGGGGCTGGAGATCCGCCAGCACCAGCAAAGCGACGACGACCACGCCGTCGTCGAGTTCGTCGCCCGTTATCGGCTCGGTGGCGGCCGCGCACAGCGGCAGCACGAGACCAGCCGCTTCGTGCGCGAAGCCGGTCGCTGGTACTACCTCGACGGCCAGCTCGATAGCTGACGCTCAGAATCCCTCTACGCCGGCCGCCTGCAGTCGCGCCGCCAGAGCGCGTATGTCGGGGTGGCTGAAGAATTCGACCAGCTGATCCGCCCGACCGGCGCCGATGCCATCCAGCGATTGCCAGTCGTCCGCGTCACGGTGGCTCAACGCCGTCCAATCCGACGATGCGCCGGCAGCGCTATCGACCGGCACTCCCAGCGCTCGCAGCCAGCGTGCAAAGGGACGGTCGCGTGCTTCAGCAAAAGTCTGTGCCACTGCCGCGGCGCGTGTCGAACCGAAACCCGGCACGGTGGCGAGTTGCGCCGGGGTCAGCTTCATCCAGTCGAGCAGGCCGTGGATCAGGCCGGCATCGATCAGCGCCTGCCAGGTATCGGCGCCGAGGCCGTCCATTTGCAGGCCCTGCTTGCCGCCCAGCCACAGCAGCCGCGCGCGGAATTGCTGTTCGCAGCCCGGCACCGCCCGCCAGCAGCTCAGGCGGCCATAGGCCTGCGGATCCGGTGGCGTCACCACCGCGCGTTGCTGCGTGCGCCATACCACCGATTGCAGGCGGGGAATGGTCAGCCCGGCGAGCGCCAACTCGATCTGGTCGCCGGGCCGGATATCCAGTTGCCGCCAGCGTTGCAGCGAACCGACGCTGACCCGCTGCACGCGATGATCGTCCAACTGCACCGGTACCAGTTCCAGCACCGGCGTGATGCGGCCACTGCGACCGATCGTGAAGACCACCGCACGCACTTCGGCCAGGGCCGACGCTGCCGGATACTTCCATGCCACCGCCCAGTCCGGCGGCACCGCTTCCCACGCGTTGGCCGGCGGTCGACGACCCTGACGCACCACCGTGCCATCGGCGGCAAACGGCATCGCGCCGCGGTACCACTGCTCACGCTGTCGCCGCACGTCGTCCAGCGATGCGGCGGGACGCGTATACGTCACGCTGTCGGCCAGGCCCATCGCGGCCAGCCCGGCCAGGCGGGCCGGCATGTCGGCCGGGCCGCTGGGCCAGTCCCACACGAACAGCCCGATCTGCGCGGCGGTGTCGGCGTCAAGCGTGTCGCGCGCCAGCGCGCCGGCCGCGGCGGAGCGCGCGTTGGCGCCGCCATCGCTGGCCTGCACGTGGCCGGGCCGGCGCCAGTAGATTTCGCCCTGCAACACCACGCGCGCGGGCGCATGCGGCAGGTGCTTGGGAATGGCGTCGATGCGCCGCGCCCTGGCCAGCCAGTCCGAACCGCGGATGCCGTCGCCGCGACTGGTCGCCTGGCGCAATTGGCCGTCCATATACAGCAAGGTCACCGCCACGCCATCGACCTTGGGCTGCACCCACAGGTCGCTGTTGCCACGCTCGCGCATCCACGCCGCCAGCGCCGCGGCGTCCGCCAACTTGGCCAGGCCGGTCTGCGCCACCGGCGACCTTGTGCTGCCGCCGGCATCGGCCAGGTGCGCAAGCGGCGCTGGCGCCTGTGCGGGAAAGCAGCGGCTCCATTGCGCCAGACGCTTCTGCGCCTGGTCGTAGACCGCGTCGTCGACCGGCGATTGCCCGTCGACCCGGTACGCGTGATTCCAGCGATCCAGCCGGTCGTGCAACGCACCCAGCTCCTGCCCCGCTTGCGTCGGCGACCAGGCGGGGCAGTCGGATGCGCGGGCGGCACCAGTGGCGAACAACGCGAGGCCGATCATCGGCAACAGCATTTCCTTGAGCATGCATCGCTCCCATCCGTCGACGTTGCGGGCAGGCTAGCCAGCAGCCGGCCACACAGGCAGCCGGCGATGCCGAAGGAGCGCGTAGGCGTAGGCGGGATGCTACGTCGGCGATGAATCGGCGAAGCGCAGCATCGTCTCGCCTTCGAAGCTGCCATTCGGTCCGAACCGGCGTTCGACGATCATGCCGCGGCCGTCGTGGCCGATCGCCACCACGGTGCTGGCCCGGGTGCCGTAGGCCTCGCCACGAATGAACGCGGCCGACAACCGGCGCTCGCGTTCCAGTCCGATGCCGGTATCCGGCAACTGCTCATCGGGCGCCACCTGCTCATCGGCGAGCGCCGCGAACAGCGGCGCGAAATTCGCGTCATCGCCCATGTCGACCCAGTGCTGCAGGTGTTGCATCAAGGCGCGCGTCTTCGGCCACGGCGTGTTGAAGTCGGCATTCGACAAGCCATGTACGCCAGGCGTCACCGCCTGCGCGCGCGACTCGGGGCGATTGCCCAGGTAGAACGCGTCGCGTGCATCGAAGGTGAGCAGGTTGAACGGCCGGTACGACGCGGCCGAGCGCAGCAGTTCCTGCGCGTGAGCCGACGCGCCTGCACTGCCGGTGAGATAGTCGGTCGCCAGCAGGCCACGCGAAACGCCCAGTTGCGGATCGCGCGGATCGCGTACGTTGGTCACCACGCAGCAGCGTCCGCTTTCGGTGACGCCAAGCCAGGTGCCCCCCGCCTCGAGATCGCGGCCACCGGTGATCGGCGCATCATCCCAGCGCGCCAGTGCCGTGCTCGGCCGCGCGTGGAATTCGTCGCGGTTGCCGGCCAGCAGCAGGCGCCAGCGCGGATGGCTGTGCCAGGCGAAGGCGATCAGGCACATGGGGCGAGAAGCGAGTGAAGAGGAGCGAGAAGAGAGAGAGGTGAACGCGCAACCAGGCAGGACGCCTGGCGCGCACGCCCTCTATCGTCGGCAGGCATGCCTTGTCGCAACGGCCTTTGCCCGATGCATGTCGTCTGTGCTCTCACTCCTCTCTCCTCTTCACTCATTTCTGCATCTTAGCCTTGCCGCCTCGACCCAGCGCGCCGCCACCCGGGGCGAGGTGATGCATACGGCTTCGTCGGTACGCGTGGTCACCGCGCGTTCCAGCAGCTGGATGTCGGCTTCGTGCTGGCGGGCCACGTGCGGGTCCTCGAAAAAGATCGCGCGATGGCAGCGGCGTTCGAGCACCAGGTCCGCGATCTGCGCGTCGCCGCCCATAGGGCCGCTCTGGTACCGCTGCACCCAGGCCCGATCAGCCGGCCAGCCGCGGCTCCACGCCAGTTCGTTGAGGCGCTGGCCGGTGGTGCCGGTGGCGACGCGGTGGGCATACCGCGACAACAGATCGAAGTGCTCCGCGGCGAAGGCCAGCATCTGCGGCTTCATCGCGTCGTGCGCGATCAGCGCCAGCGTGCGCGACTCCAGCCGATGAAACACGTCCGCGCCCGGATCGGGCGCCAGCCCCGCATGGATGCGCTCCATCTCGATCCAGTCGCGCGCCGAGGCCACCGTCGAAATGAACGGCTTGCCGTGGATCACGCACTGGCGCTTCAGCGCCGCCGCCTCGGGGAACACCGACGACGGATCGACCGGATCGATCAGGTAGATCGCACCATCCAGCACGCGCGCACCGTCGTCCAGGCCGACCACCTCGGCCACCAGTTTCATCAGTCCGCCTTCGCGGCCATTCGGAAAACGCTGCAGCGCGGGGTAATCGGCCAGCCAGCCGGCACGCACGATGGCATCGTAGGTGCGCCCCACCGCGCCGAAGCCGATGCCCAGCTCGCGGATGCCCGGTTCGCACGCGCGCAGCCAGCGGAACAGCGCGGCATCGCCGTGACCGTGGTGCAACTGATTGGCGGCAAGACCCAAACGCATCGTGCATGCTCCGTCGTGATGGGAGAGGTTCTTCAGTATCTTTCGTCTCGACCTGCGCCGTCGTCACTGACGGGCATCAACAGGACAAGTTTGTGATCGGGGCCGCCCGTGGGCACCAGCGTTATCTGATCATGCACGACCCGGCCGTGGCGGGGGTGCTCGAAGGCGCGCCGCCCACCCTCGCGGGCCAGCACGTCGTGCCGGCCCCAGTAGTCGTCGAACGCCGCGCTCGCCTGCCGCAACCCAGCCACCAGCGCGAGCAAGCCTGCGTCGTCGGGGTACAGCGCGGTGTCGGCGCGGAATTCGGCCACCAGCCGGCGGGCTCGCGCTGCCCAGTCGCAAATGAACCCGCGCGCCAGCGGATCGAGGAAGACGAAACGCAGCAGGCAGGCCTCGCCGCTGGCCAGCCATGGCGAAAACAGATCGGCCGCCGCGAGATTCCATGCGCACAGCCGCCATGCGCGGTCGAGCAGGTAGGCCGGCATCGGCAACGCCAGCACCGCGTCGCGCAGCTCGCGCGGCACGGCCTGATCGCAGGGGGAAACTGGTGGTGCGGGATCATGGCGGCGCGCGAGTTCGAACAGGTAGCTGCGCTCGGCCGGTGAAAGCCGGAACACCTCGGCCAGCCGCGCCAGCGCCGCACCGGACAGCGAAATTCCCCGCCCTTGTTCGAGCCAGGTGTACCAGGTCGTGCTGATGTCGGCCAGCTGCGCCACCTCTTCGCGCCGCAGGCCCGGCGTTCGGCGCCGAGCCGACGCCGCAGCGAGGCCTGCGACAACCGGCGGCGTCGCCTCGCGGCGCGCCCTCAGGAAGCGCCCCAGCGCATGGCGCAATTCGTTATCGGCAACGAGAGGGGAAGTATTCATACCGGGATGATCGCGCAACTTACATGGCTGCTGCGCCGGCGCCAGAATGCCGCCACACCATGACGGAGCGCATCGCATGCCCCCTTCCCAGCCCACCTTCGTGGCCGAACAGTACGGCCCGCGCGCGCAGGACTACCTCAGCAGCGAAGTGCATCGCAGCGGTGCCGACCTGGACCAGATCGAAACCGAACTGCAGGGGCGGCACGATGCGCATGTGCTCGACCTCGGCTGCGGCGGCGGACACGTCAGCTACCGCGCGGCGCCGCTGGTGGCCGAGGTGATCGCCTGCGATCTCACCGAGAGCATGCTGGCCACGGTGCAGGCCACTGCCGCCGAACGCGGCCTGGGCAACATCGCGATACAGCGCGCGCCGGCGGAACGGCTGCCGTTCGCCGACGCCCGCTTCGACGTCGTGGTGGCGCGCTTCACCACGCATCACTGGCAGGACCGCGATGCCGGCCTGCGCGAAGCCCGACGAGTGCTGAAGCCGGGCGGTCGGGCAATCTTCATCGACGTGGTGGCGCCACAGGATGCCTTGCTGGACAGCTGGCTGCAGACGCTCGAACTGCTGCGCGACATGTCGCACGTGCGCAATTACCGCACGGCCGAATGGGTCGCCGCCTTGGCCCGTGCCGGCTTTGCCATCGACAGCCTCACGCCGCGCCGGCTGCCGCTGCGCTTCGACGACTGGGTGGCACGCACGCGCACCAGCGGCGAGCACGTCGCGGCGATCCGCAGCCTGCAAGCCCATGCGCCCGAGGAAGTGCACCGGCATTTCGCGATCGCCGCCGACGGCAGCTTCACGCTCGACACGCTCGCCCTGGTCGCACGCGCCGCCTGAGGCGACGCATGCGACGCGGCCGCCTGCATCAGGCATGGGCATGCGCGAACGCAGCCACCGTCGCTTCCTGCAGCATCTGCGCGATCGCCGCGGCGGCCTCGCGGCCGTCGTGCACCGCGCGCACCACCAGGTCGGCACCGCGCATGTTGTCGCCGCCGGCGAACACCTGCGGATGACCGGTCTGGAACGGCAGGCGGCCGGTGCCGCCAGCCAGGATGCGGCCGCTGCAGTCCAGTTCGATGCCGTACTCGGCGCACCAGGCCGGCGGGCTGGGACGGAAGCCGAAGGCCTGGATCACCACGTCCGCACGCAGCTCGGCCTCGCTGCCTTCCACGTTGCGCGGCCGCGGGCGGCCGTCGCCGTCGTCGATCAGCTCGGTGGTCACCACGCGCACCGCGCGCGCCCGACCGCCCTCGCCCAGGATCCCCAGCGGCTGACGCTGGAACAGGAAGCGCACGCCTTCCTCGCGACTGTAAGCCACCTCGCGGCGTGAGCCGGGCATGCTCCCCTCGTCGCGACGGTAGACGCAGGTGACCGAGGCTGCGCCGAGGCGGATCGAGGTGCGGTTGCAGTCCATGCCGGTATCGCCGCCGCCCAGCACCACCACGTGCTTGCCGTTGAGATCGAGCGCGGGCGGCACCGGCAGGTCGTCGAGCAGGCGGTTCGCGTTGGCGATCAGGAACGGCAGCGCGTCGTGCACGCCGGCGAGCTCGCGCCCCGGCAACTCGCCGTCGACGAAGGTGTACGCGCCGGTGCCGATGAACACCGCGTCGTAGTCGGCCAGGAGCTGCTCGAACGCGATGTCGCGGCCGATCTCCACGCCGAGCTGGAACTGCACGCCCATGCCTTCGAGCACCTCGCGGCGCGTGCGTATCACGCTCTTGTCCAGCTTGAACGGCGGGATGCCGAAGGTGAGCAGGCCACCGATCTCGCGCTGGCGATCGAACACGTCCACGGCGATGCCGGCGCGGCGCAGACGATCCGCGCACGACAAGCCGGCCGGACCGGCGCCTACCACGGCCACGCGGCGGCCGGTTTCCGCCACGCCGGACAGATCCGGTCGCCAGCCCTGGCGGAACGCCTCGTCGGTGATCGAGCGCTCGATGCTGCCTATCGTCACCGAGCCGAAACCGCCCTGCTCCAGTGTGCAGGCGCCTTCGCACAGACGGTCCTGCGGACATACCCGACCGCAGATTTCCGGCAACGGGTTGGTCTCGTGCATCAAGGTAGCCGCCTCGAACAGGCGTCCGTCCTGTACCAGCTTGAGCCAGTCAGGAATGTAGTTGTGTACCGGGCAGGCATGCTCGCAATACGGGTTGCCGCAGTCGAGACAGCGCTCGGCCTGGCCCACCGCGGACGACGGCGGCGCGAAATCGCCGCTGATCTCGCCGTAGCCGAGCACGCGGATCGCCACCGGCACCGCCTTGGGCGGCTGTCGCGGCAGGTCGAGGAAGCGGAACAGTTTGTCGCTCATGGCCGGAATCCAGAAGTGAGTGAAGAGGAGTGAGAAATGAGTAAAAGCGTGGCAAGAGTGGCGGCGCCTCTCTCTCGTTTCTCACTTCTCTCCACTCTTTTCTCGCCCTTCATGCCGCCCTCCGCAATTCGTCAGCCAGCGCGGCCAGGCTCGCCGCCTTCGGTTTGACCAGCCAGAAGCGCTGAAGCAGCCCCCGGAAATCGCTCAGCAGGTGGCGCGCCCAAGCGCTGCCGGTGAGTTCGGCGTGGCGTGCGATCAGCCCGCGCAGATGCTGCATGTAATGCTCCATGCCTTCCGGCGAGATGCGCACGATGTCGACCAGCTCGTGGTTGTAGCAATCGACGAAGGCGCGTTCGAGATCGAGCACATAGGCGAAGCCGCCGGTCATGCCCGCGCCGAAATTCAGCCCGCAGGAACCGAGCACGGCGACCACGCCGCCGGTCATGTATTCGCAGCAGTGGTCGCCGGCGCCTTCGATCACCGCCAGCGCACCGGAGTTGCGCACGCCGAAGCGCTCGCCGGCGCGTCCCGCGGCGAACAGCTCGCCGCCGGTGGCGCCGTACAGGCAGGTGTTGCCGAGGATCGCCGCGTCCTGGCTGGCGAATGGCGACTCCGGCGACGGCCGGACGATGATGCGGCCGCCGGTCATGCCCTTGCCGACGCCGTCGTTCGCCTCGCCGGTGAGGTCGATCTGCACGCCGCCGGTGTTCCACGCACCAAGACTCTGTCCGGCGCTGCCTTCCAGCTGCAAGGTGATCGGCTCGATCATGCCGTGATCGCCCCAGCGCCGCGCCACGTCGCCGGACAGGCGTGCGCCGATCGTGCGATCGGTGTTGGCGATCGCATAGCGGAAGGTGCCGCCGCTGCCCAGCTCCACCAGCGGCGCGGCATCGTTGGCGATGCGCGTGGCCAGCGCCGCTTCGTCGCGCATCGGATTGCGCGGCAACGTGCAGGCGCTGTCCACGGTGACGCCGAGACCGTCTTCGGCGATCAGCCGGGACAGATCCAGCTGCTTCTGCACCGGCGTGCTGCCCTCGGTCTGGGTCAACAGGTCGCTGCGACCGACCAGCTCGCCGAGACTGCGCACACCGAGTGCGGCCAGGTGTTCGCGCACATCCTCGGCGACGAAGCGGAAGTAGTTCATCACCATTTCCGGCAAGCCGATGAAGTACTCCTTGCGCAGCACTTCGTTCTGCGTGGCCACGCCGGTGGCGCAATTGTTGAGATGGCAGATGCGCAGATATTTGCAGCCCAGCGCCACCATCGGACCGGTGCCGAAGCCGAAGCTCTCCGCACCGAGCATCGCCGCCTTGATCACGTCGAGGCCGGTCTTCAGGCCGCCGTCGGTCTGCAGCCTCACGCGTCCGCGCAAGCCATTGCGACGCAGCGTCTGCTGCGCCTCGGCTACGCCCAGTTCCCATGGCGTGCCGGCGTATTTGATCGAGGTGAGCGGACTGGCGCCGGTGCCGCCGTCGTGGCCGGAGATGGTGATCAGATCGGCACCGGCTTTCACCACGCCAGCGGCGACCGTGCCCACGCCGGCATGCGAGACCAGTTTCACCGAGATCAGCGCGGTCGGGTTCACTTCCTTGAGGTCGTGAATCAACTGCGCGAGGTCCTCGATCGAGTAGATGTCGTGATGCGGCGGCGGCGAGATCAGGCCGATGCCGGGTTTGGCATAACGCAGCCGCGCGATGGTGGCGTCCACCTTGTGGCCGGGCAGCTGGCCGCCCTCGCCGGGCTTGGCGCCCTGCGCGATCTTGATCTGCAGCACTTCGGCGTTGATCAGGTACTCGGCGGTGACGCCGAAGCGGCCGGAGGAAACCTGCTTGATCTTCGAGGTCTTCTCGGTGCCGTAGCGGGCCGGATCTTCGCCGCCCTCGCCGGAGTTGCTGCGGCCGCCGAGCCGGTTCATCGCGATCGCCAGCGCCTCGTGCGCTTCCGGGGACAACGCGCCGAGCGACATGCCGGCCGAATCGAAACGCTTGAGGATCGCCTCGACCGGCTCGACTTCCTCGAGCGGAATCGCGATGCCGGCGGCACGGGGCTGCAGCAGGTCGCGCAGCGCGGACGGCGGGCGCACGTCGACGTGTTGCGCGTAGCGGCGGTAATCAGCCATCTCGCCGGTGCGCACCGCCTTCTGCAAGGTGTCGATCACGTCCGGGTTGTACATGTGGTATTCGCCGCCGTGGACGAACTTGTAGATGCCGCCGGCGCGCAGCGGCTGCGCCTCGTTCCACGCTTCGGCCGCCAGCAGGCGCTGGTCATGCTCGAGATCCGCGAAACCCGCGCCGCCGACCCGCGATGGCGTGCCCGCGAAACACAGCGCCACCACTTCGGGCGCCAGGCCGACGATCTCGAACAGCTGCGCGCCGCGATAACCGGCGACGGTGGAAATACCCATCTTCGACAGGATCTTCAGCAACCCCTTGCGGATGCCGCGACGGTAGCTTCGGCCGATCTCGCGCGGAGTGCCGTCGCCGCGCTTGATGTGGCCGTCACGGCCCAGCTCGAACAGGCTCTGGTAGGCCAGCCACGGGTAGATCGCCGTGGCGCCGAAACCGATCAGGCAGGCGAACTGGTGCGCGTCGCGCGCGGTGGCGGTTTCCACCAGCAGGTTGCACTGGCAGCGCAGGCCGGTCTCGATCAGGTGCGCGTGGATCGCACCCACCGCCAGCAGCGCATGCGCCGGCAAGGTGTCCTTGTTCGGATAGCGGTCGGTGATGAAAACCATGCCGGCGCCGGCGCGCACGCCCTGCTCCGCTTCGCGGCAGAAACGGCGCAGCGCCGCCTCCAGTCCTTCGCCCAGCGGATAGCACAGGTCGATCTGCACCGTCGCGTTGACGAACTGCGGCAGGGCAAGCAGCTGGCGCAACTTGCGCTGCGAGCAGATCGGAGAATTCAGCAGAACCTGCTTCGCGTTGTCGGCCGACAGCTCGAACAAGTTGCCCTCGCGGCCGAACTGGGTGACCAGCGACATGACCAGCCGTTCGCGCAACGGATCGATCGGCGGATTGGTGACCTGGGCAAAGCCTTCGCGGAAGCGGTCGAACAGCGGCCGCACCTGCCGCGACAGCGCCGCCATCGGCGTGTCGTCGCCCATCGCGCCGGTGGCCTCGGCCTCGGTTTCGGCCAGCACCTTGAGTACGCTCTCACGCTCCTCGCGGCTGAGCCCGTAGAGTTTCTGGAAGCGGCGCAACTCGTTCGCCGGCAACGGCTCGGCGGCGAGGCTCGGATCGATCAGGTCCGATTCCAGATAGCTGACGCCGGCGCGCAGCCAGTCGCGGAACGGCGCGCGGCTGCGGTTGATCGCGTCGATGTCGGCGTCATGCAGCAGACGATGGTTGGCGAAATCCACCGCCAGCATCTGGCCCGGCCCGAGCCGGCCCTTCGCCACCACGCGAGCCGGCGGCACGTCCCACAGGCCCGCCTCGGAGGCGACGATCAGGTGGTTGTCGTCGGACAGCGCCCAGCGCGCCGGACGCAGGCCGTTGCGATCGAGCGTGCACACGGCGTAGCGGCCGTCGCACATCACCAGTCCGGCCGGGCCGTCCCACGGTTCGCTGTGCAGCGCGTAGTACTCGTAGAAACCGGTGAGGTCTTCGTCCAGATCCTCGCGCGCCGCATACGCCGGAGGAACCAGCACGCGCATCGCCGTGAGCATGTCGAGGCCACCGGCCAGCAGCACTTCCAGCGCATTGTCCAGGCTTTCCGAATCCGAGCCGGTCTGGCGCACCAACGGGCCGATGTCGGTCAGGTCGAGCAACGGCGAACGCAGCACTGCCTCGCGCGCCTGCATCCAGCGGCGGTTGCCGCGAATGGTGTTGATCTCGCCGTTGTGCGCGAGCAGGCGGAACGGCTGGGCCAGCCGCCACTGCGGCGTGGTGTTGGTGGAGAAGCGCTGGTGGAACACCACCGCGTCGCTCGCCAGCGCGGGATGCCGCAGATCCGCGAACACCTCGCGCAGCCGGCCCGGCGCGGCCATCGCCTTGTAGCCGATCACCTGCGCGGACAGGCTCACCACGTAGAACTCCGGATCGTCCGCCAGCGCCGTTTCGGCGCGCCGGCGCGCGCGGAACAGCGCACGCTCGAAAGCGTCATCATCCATGCCGACCGCGGCATTCACGAATACCTGGCGCACGCGCGGGCAGGTTGCGCTGGCCAGCGGGCCGCAGGCCTGCCGGTCGATCGCCACCTCGCGCCAGCCCGCCAGCGGCAGACCGGCCTCGGCCAGATGACGCTCGAACTCGATCGCCGCGGTCTCGCCGCCCGCCGGATCGAGGAACACCAGTCCGGCAGCGAAGCGTTCGGCCGGCACGATGCCGGCCTCGGTGGCCAGCGCGCGTAGCCAGGGCGCAGGATGATGGATCAGCACGCCGCAACCGTCGCCGCTGATGCCGTCGGCGTTCACACCGCCGCGGTGGGAAAGTTTCGCCAGTGCGGCAAACGCGGTATCGACCAGCGCCGCGCTGGCGTGCCCGTCGAGCTGCGCGACCAGGCCGAAGCCACAGCTGTCGTGCTCGAAAGCCGGGTCATACAACGTTGCCGTGCCGCTAGCTGCCATCACCGCCCTCCGGCCTGCGCAGGCTGCCGCGATACCAGGTGGCACCGATCGTTTTTGCGCAGAATCGACTCCGACTAGAACACAGTTGCTGCGTCGCGTCAAAATATTTATTTGGACGGCTAAACTTCCATATGCCGATCGCCGCCGGGCGGTGGTATTTCCGGCAGTGCAAACGGGCGCGGCGCCTCGGTCTTCGTGACGGCCTGCAATTCCCGTACATTCCTGCTACCCGGCGGCGGCGGATTTTGCGCATTCGGGGTCTGCGCCGCGTTTGCGATCTGCCGCTGTCCGGGCGCTCTTGCACAGGTGCGGCGGCTATCGGGGAAGGCCAGACCCGAACAAGCATGTGGCTGACGAAAATACCCTTCCACTGGCGGAGCAGTCACGAGGAACTCGGGGTGAGGAAGCCTGCTTCAGCAGCCAGCGAATGGCCACGAGCGGGGCAAAGGCCTCTTCGCAAACGCGCTTCGATACCTCGCCAACTCGCACTCAAGTGCCTAATTTAACGACGTATTCATGCACAGTTTCGGACCAGGCAGGGCACTTGGTCATCGACGCGTCGTCGGCCAACGCATTCCGTAAAACCGGCGGATGGCGCTGTCTCGCTCCGCTCGGGGATAATCGGCCGCATGCCCAAACCCGCCCGTTTCGCCGCCCACCCCGTTCGCTGCCTGATCCTCGTCTCCTTGCTGGGCTGCATGGCGATTGCGCCGCTGCAGGCGCGGCAGGACGGCAAGAGCCGCACCGAACAAGCCGAGGCGAAACAGAAGCTGGCCGACCTGCGCAGCAAAATGGAGGCGCTGGCGAAACAGCAGGCCGAAACCGCCGAGCGCCGCGACAGCGTCAACGCCGAACTCGCCAGACAGGCCAATGCGCTGGCCGGCGCGGCACGTGCGGTGCGTCAGACCGATGCCGAGCTGGTCGCCAAGCAGCGGCAGCTCGATCAGTTGCAACAGCAGCGCGCCGCCCTGAAGCAGACGCTGGACGGCCAGCGCGCCGCCATCGCCGACCTGCTACGCGCCACCTACGCGCTGGGCCACGGTTCGGATCTGCGCCTGTTGCTGGGCGACGAAGACGTCGCGCGCATTTCCCGCGCGCTGGTGTACTCGAAGTATTTCCAGCAGGACCGCGTGGCGCGGGTACAGAAGCTGATGGCCGACCTGGCCAAGCTGCAGGAGCTGGAAAACACCATCACCGGCGAGCAGCAGGCCTTGCAGGCCGCCAGGGCGCAGCGCGAACAGCAGGCGAAAACGCTGAGCCAGCAACGCGCCGCGCAACAGAAGCTGGCCGCCGCCGCCGATGCCCAGTACAAGGATCAGGCGGAACGGCTGGCCGCGCTGAAGCAGAACGCGCAGTCGCTCAACAACCTGGTCGACAAGCTTCAGAAGGTGATCGACGAAGCTGCGCGCGAAGCGGCCGCCCGCGAGGCCGCGGCGCGTGCCGCGGCATCCGGCAGGCACCCGGGCCACAAGCCGCCCCCGATCGAGGTCGGCAACGCCGGCGCCAATATCCGCGGCAACCTGCCATGGCCGGCCAGCGGCGTGGTCAACAGCTACGGCAGCGGGGTGCTGATCAAGGCCGGCGGCGGCAGCGAGGTCCACGCCGTCGCACGCGGCCGGGTGATCTACGCCGGGTTTCTGCGCGGTTACGGCATGCTGCTGATCCTCAACCACGGCAACGGCTGGATGAGCATGTACGGCAATAACGAGACACTGCTGCACGGCGTCGGCGACCAGGTCGAAGCTGGCGAGGCGATCGGTACCGCCAGCGCGCCTACCGGGATCAATACCGGGGTGTATTTCGAGCTGCGCAAGGGCGGCCAGCCGGTCGATCCGCGCAGCTGGCTCAGCCAGCGCCGTTGACGCGGTCGCCGTCGCGTCGCAGGCTAGGGATGCTCTGATCCATTCTACGTAGGCGTCACCGTGACTGTCTATTCGCAGGCCACAGGGCCGTCGGCGAAGGCAGACTGGCCGTCTGTCGAGACGGCGGACCGAAGGCATGCGGACAGACAGTCACGGCCCCAACGCATTGAATTTAAAGTGATGGGGTGATGTTCAGAAGGCGCGCAGGCTGCGCCGCGCAGCTTAGCAAGACGGCCAGTCTTCCCGGCGCCGCGCAACACACCCTGCGCGCCTTCTGAACATCATGCCGCCTACGTAGAATGGATCAGAGCATCCCTAGACCCATGCTTTTCGATGAATTAGCGGGGCGTTCGGTTGTCTCACGTCCTGTCACTCTTTCCGTCGCGTTCCGGCGCGATGTCTGCCTGTTGTACGGAGTCACCCCATGCGTTTTTCCACCTGTAGCCCCACTGGCAGCCTGACCGCTCTGCTGCTGGCCGTTCCACTGCTGCTGTCCGTGCCATGCGCACACGCGCAGAGTGCGCCGGCAGCCAGCTCCAGCGTAGCCGCACCGGTCGACCTGCCGGCCACCGACAGCCACGCCAGCGCACCTGTCGGCGCCAGTTCCAGCGACCAGGTCAGCCTGGACGACATCCGCAATTTCAGCCGTGTGTATGAATTGGTACGCCAGGCGTATGTGGAAAAGGTCAACAACAAGACGCTGATGAAGGCGGCGATCACCGGCATGCTAAGCGGGCTCGATCCGCACAGCGAATACCTGGACAAGGACGGCCTGGCTCAGCTCAGCGAGGACACTACCGGGGAATACAGCGGCCTCGGCATCGAGGTGCTGCAGGTCGACGGCGGCCTGCGCATCGTCTCGCCGATCGACGACACGCCGGCCGCGCGCGCCGGCATCAAGCCCGGCGACAACATCGTCAAGATCAACGGCACGCTGATCGACCCGGGCAATGTCGACGAGATGTTCAAGCAGCTGCGCGGCAAGCCTGGCAGCAAGATCGATCTCACCATCGCGCACGAGAAGAGCGACAAGCTGATCGATCTGCACCTGGTGCGCGAGAACATCACGGTCAGCAGCGTCAAGGTGCGCGAGCTGGAGCCCGGCTACGCCTATCTGCGGATCAGCCAGTTCCAGGACGACACCGCCGGCGACCTGGAGCGAAAACTCGGCGAACTGATCCAGAAGAACGGCCCGCAGAAAGGCGCCGTGCTGGACCTGCGCAACAACCCGGGCGGCCTGCTCACCGCCGCGGTGGGCGTCAGCGACGAGTTTCTCGACTCCGGCACCATCGTCACCACCCGTGGCCGGCTGCAGGACTCCAACCTGAGTTTCAACGCCCACCCAGGCGACCGGCTGAACGGCGCGCCGATGATCGTGCTGACCAACAACGGCACCGCCTCGGCCGCCGAGATCGTGTCCGGTGCGCTTAAGGACAACCACCGCGCGCTGATCATGGGCCAGCGCACGTTCGGCAAGGGCGTGGTGCAGACCGTGCTGCCGCTGGATGCCGATCATGCGGTGAAAATCACCACCGCGCGCTACTACACGCCGAACGGCACCTCGATCCAGGCCGAAGGCATCAAGCCCGACATTGCCCTCGCCGACCTCACGGTGAACAAGGCCGACAGCGGGCCGGTGCTGATCAGCTCGGAAGCCGACCTGCCCAACCACCTGGCCAACGAGCATGCCAAGGCCGGCGACAACATCAACGACGACGGCAGCGCCGCCGACGGCAAGCTGGCCACCAGCGACTACGCATTGTCGCAAGCCCTGAACGTGCTGAAGGGCATGGCGCTGCGCCAGCCTGCCGCCATCCGGCGCTGACCCGTTGCGCCTCATCGGCCGCCCGCGCAACACGAGCCGCCGGCGATGACGCGCGACGTTTCCGCTCCCGCCGGTTCGCCCAGGGTCGTGATACTCGGCGGCGGCTTCGGCGGCATGGCGGCGGCGCGGCAGCTGGCCGGCATGGCCGCACGGATCACGCTGGTCGACCGGCGCAACCATCACCTGTTCCAACCGCTGTTGTATCAGGTCGCCACCGCGAGCCTGGCAGCGCCATCGATCGCCGCGCCGTTGCGGCAGATCCTGCGCCGCCAGCGCAACCTCACCGTATTGCTGGACGAAGTGACCGGCATCGATCTGGCGACCCGCCGGGTGCAATGCGCGCATGGCATGCTCGACTACGATTTCCTGGTGGTCGCCACCGGCGCCACTCACGCCTATTTCGGCCATGACGAATGGGAACGCTACGCGCCGGGACTGAAAACGCTGGACGATGCCTTCCTGATCCGCCGTCGCGTGCTGCTGGCATTCGAGCACGCCGAGCGCGAGACGGATCCCGCACGCCGCCAGGCCTGGCTCAACTTTGTCGTGGTCGGCGGCGGCTCCACCGGCGTCGAACTGGCCGGCACCCTGATCGAACTGGCGCGGCATACCTTGTCGCGCGAATTCCGCCGCAGCGATCCGCGACACGCCTCGGTGCGCCTGATCGAAGCGGGGTCACGCCTGCTGACCGCCTACGACCCGATCCTGTCCGACAAGGCGCGCCGGCAGCTCGAACGCCTCGGCGTGGAAGTGCACACCGGCGTCGCCGTCACCGATATCGATGCAGGCGGCGTGAAGCTGGGCGAACACTGGCTACCCGCACGCACCGTGCTGTGGGCTGCCGGCGTGGCGGCGTCTCCGGTGGGGCGTCTGCTCGGCGCCGCACTCGATCGCGCCGGCCGCGTACAGGTGCTGCCGGACCTGAGTCTGCCGGGGTATCCGGAGGTCTTCGTCATCGGCGATCTGGCCGGAGTTGCCCAGAGCAACGGCAAGCCGGTACCCGGCGTGGCGCCGGCGGCCAAGCAGATGGGCCGGCATGCCGGAGCGATGATCCGCGAGTGCCTGCGCGGCAGCGGAAAGAGACGGCCGTTTTCCTACCGCGACGACGGCTCGCTCGCCACCATCGGGCGGCTGGCGGCCGTGGCGCAATTCGGCAGACTGAAACTGTCCGGCTTCCCGGCGTGGTTCGCATGGCTGCTGGCCCACATCTACTTTCTGATCGGCTTCCGCAACCGGCTGGTGGTGATGCTGGACTGGGCCTGGGCGTATTGGACGCACCAGCGGCATGCCCGCATCGTCAGCGGCGGCGACATACCGGATGACGATGTCGGGCGGCATCAGGAATAGCCCGACCGACGTGCAAAGACCGACATGCAAACGGCCCCTCGCGGGGCCGTTGCTTATCCGCTCATCCATGAGCGCTTGAATGACTTGCTCGCCCGGATCAAGCCGTGGCGAACAGGCCACGCATTTTCTTCATCGCATTCGCTTCCACCTGGCGGATGCGCTCGGCGGAGACGCCGTACTCATCAGCCAGATCCTGCAGCGTGGCCTTGTTGTCGTCATCCAGCCAACGGCGCTGGATGATGTCGCGCGAACGCTTGTCCAGATGGCTCAACGCATCGGTCAAGGTCTGCATCTGGTTGTCCGAGTAGTCTTCGTCGGACACGTTCTCGTACGGATCGGCGCCGTCGTCGATCAGGAACGCCGCCGGTGCGGGCTTGGCATCGTCGTCGGCATCTGCCGGCGCTTCGAAGCCGATGTCGCGGCCGGACAGGCGCGATTCCATCTCGCGCACCGTCGCCTCGGGCACGCCCAGATCCTTGGCTACCGTGCTCACCTCGGCCGCGTTCATCCAGCCCAGGCGCTTCTTGCTCTTGCGCAGGTTGAAGAACAGCTTGCGCTGCGCCTTGGTGGTGGCGACCTTCACGATGCGCCAGTTCTTGAGAATGAATTCGTGCATCTCGGCACGGATCCAGTGCACCGCGAAGCTGACCAGACGCACGCCCTGATCCGGATCGAAACGCTTCACCGCCTTCATCAGGCCGATGTTGCCTTCCTGGATCAGGTCGGCCAGCTGCAGGCCGTAACCGCTGTAACCGCGGGCCACATGCACCACAAAACGCAGATGCGACATCACCAGCTTCTTCGCAGCGGCGAGATTCGCTTCTTCGAGGTAGTCACGCGACAGCGCCTGCTCCTCTTCCGAGCTCAGCACGGGAATGCGGTGAACCGCAGAAATATAGGCATCCAGACTGCCGACTACGCTCGGTAGCGGAAAGTTGGCGGTCACCAAAGCTTGAGACATGGGTGGAACCTCCTGAATGACGTCAAAGTTTAGCACTCGGGTGGTTGGAGTGCTAAAGCCCGGTTTTGGTTCCGAGCTTTAATGAACCATATGGTACAGATATTTATCACCCTTGTCCAGCGCTCAGGAGCACCCGACATGCGGATCACATCCCGGCATTCAAGCGGGCGTGAAATCGGCCTGCGGCATGGCGCGCGGTGGCAGCGACCAGTCGATCGGCGCCTGGCCCTTGGCTTCGAGATAACGGTTGGTGAAGGGATAAGGGGACGGGGGAAATTAAGGCCTCGCCAGATGACCGTATGGAGTCGATTCTGTTGAAAAACTCCGTCTTAACGAATGGACGTCCAAATTTTGGATCGCGTTGGCCGCGACAACTCGATCCTGCACAAATTCGCACGCTCAGGGAAACAGAAGGCGACTGTCGTGGGCGATTTCTACGCCTCGGAAAATCTCGAAATTTTCAAAGCGAGTTTTTCAACAGAATCGAGTCGAAAGCTGACAACCCAAGCGTACCCACCTTTGGTCGCATCGTCCGGCAGAGCGATCACCCCGGATCGATGCAGTGATCAAGCTGTCTCCACGCACGCAGCATCCCGGGGTTCTGCGCCGGACCGGCCGCAATCATGCGCCATGCTGCGCACCGGTGCTTGCGCGCGAATCGCCCCGCCCAAAACCTGACGAAATACGGCACGGCCATCAGCGTGGCGCCGATGCCGAGCAGGGCGTAGGTGGTCGAGACGAAATAGGGAAAGGCCATCAGCGCCAAGCCGCAGGCCAGGGGGACGGGCTTCTGCTGCTTCTTGCCGTAGATGAAGAAACCGAGCCCGATGGAGCCGAACAGCAGTCCCCAGAATAGCGATGCCACGCTCACGCTCGTCCCCCGCCGCTGACGGCGCCCGCCGCCATGCCAGCATAGCTAAGCGGCAGGGTGTGGGGCCGGAACGCCGCCACGGCCACCGGGCGGTCGCGATGACATGCCTGGGCCGCACAGCAGATGCCTAGCCCGGGCCCGTTCCGCCGCCAGCTGCGCCGGGCTCAGCGGCAGATAGCCCGGCCGCGCGGCGGCGAGCAGGCGCTGGCCTGACGCCGACAGCAGCAGTTGCAGGTAGCGGCAGGGCAGGCGGTCCCGCTGGCCGACCCGCGCCGCGCGGGCGTAGACGTAGAGATAGCGGTCCAGCGGATAGCGTCCCGAGACGATGTCCGCGCGCGACCCGGTCGAGACACCCTGCCCGGCGCCCAGCCGGATGCCCAGCACGCGCACTGCGGGGTTGGCCTGGTTGAGGTCGGCGAAGCACAGCGCGTCGGGATCGGCAGCGACCCTCTGGAGCACCCGCTCGGACTCGCGGTAGCCGGTATAGCCGGCCGCATAGTCCTTCCCGTCGAAGCGGTGCCGGCGCATGTAGCGCCCGAGCGCGGTGTCCGGGGCCAAGCCGCAAGGATGGATGGGCCGCCGCGCCCAGGTACCGCCCAGCCCCAACTGCCCCCAGCTCGCCAGCGGCGCGGTGTCGGTGAAGACGCGGCGCAGCTGGGCCAGGCTGATGCTGGACAGCGGATTGCCGGGATGGACGTAGATCGCCAGCGGCGAGGAGCGAGCGCGAGGATCGAGCGCGGCATGCGCAACACGGAACTGCAGCGGCTCGCTACCGACCTGCCGCCGGTAGGCGGCCAGCGCGGCGGGCAGGAACTCCGCGCCCATCGGCGCGAACAGGCTGCTGCCGTCGGCCAGCGCCGCCGGGGCGGTACGTGTGCCCTTCAGGATCAGCCTGAAACGCACGCCCGGATACCGCTGCGCGTAGTGCCGGTCGATCGCCTGCAGCATCCAGCGCATGTCGTTGTAGCCGACGATGCGCACCGCGCCGTCGCGGTCGAGGTAGGCGGGATGCGCGGCGCTGGCCGGCGGCACGGTCGCGCCGCAGTCGTGCACCAGCCCGGCGCGCGCGCCGCGCCGCTGCGCCGGCGTCAGCGGCAGGAAGCGCATGCGGTCGCGCATCACTTGGCGCTGGCCGGCAGGGCTCAGCGCGTAGGCAAGGAAGCGGCAGGCTGCCGGCGCCAGTCCGCCCGCCGCGGTGGCCGGGAAGCCCAGGTAGATTTCGCGCGCCAGCGCATAGCGGCCGGCGGCCACCGTGGCGGGGCTGCCCGCCACGGTGGCGTCACCCGCCTGCATCGATAGAGGTAGCGCGCGCACCGCCGGCGTCGCATAGCCGAAGCCGCTGTAGCCGATGCTGTCCGGGTCGCGCCCCACCTGCCGCACGATCGCCGCTAGCGCAGTGGAACCTGGCGTGTCGACCTGCACCCGCAGCCCGGCGCGCCAGGGCTGCCCGCGCAGGACGCGCTGGTCCAAGAAATTGACGATGCCGGGCGGGCTGCCGCTGTCCCGCCGCGAGGTCATGCCGTACAGATGGATGGGCCGCCCGGCCCAGGATCCGTGCAGTCCCAGCTGGCCCCAGTGGGTCGGCGGCCGCGCCTGTCCCGGCGCGGGCCGGCCCGAGAACAGCGCGGCCAGCTGCGCCAGGCTCAGGCCACGCAGCGGATTGGCGCGGTTGACGTAAACCGCCAGCGCGAAGCTGCCGTGCGGCGTGGCGAAGCTGCCGCCGGCGACCGGGACGACCACCAGCGCCCGCCCCAGCCGGCGCCGGAAGGCGGCGCGCTCCGCCGGGAACGGCTCGCGCGCGAAGCTGACGCAGTTCGCCGTGCCGGCCAGCACGGCGGCGACGCCGGCGGCCGAGTAACGGGTGCCGGCGCCGACCTCGACCGGCGCGGGCGGCTGCAGCGCATTGAAGCCGCTTGCCCAGCTCGCCAGCAGCGTCTGCATGGTGTCGGCGCCCAGGCAGCGCAGCCCGGCGACAGCCGCCGCCGGGCCCGCTGGATCAGCGCCAGCCGGCCTCGCCGCCGCGGCCAGCGGGATCAGCCAGAGCACCATCAACAGCCATGCCAGCCGCCGCTTGCGCGGACGCGCGGGCATGGCCCTGCCGAAACGCTGGAGGGGGGATGCGCACAACGAGGCGCCCTCCAGCGGCAGCGGGGTTCGGTGCGGACTCACCGGCGGCCATGGCCGCCGATCGACCACAGCACCACGGCATCGAACAATGCCCGGCCCTGGGCAGTGAGATCGTCGTAGGACGGGTTGTCCAGCGGCAGCAAGGCGCGGCGGGCCGGCGCGACGAAACCGTCAGCCATCACCGAGCCCTTGGGATAACCGAAGATCGCGCGTTGGTCGGGCGCATTGGGCAGGGTTGCAATCACGATCGCGTCGGGCAACGGGCGCGCCCACTTCAGCACGCCGGGGTGCTCCGTGAACTTCACAAGTCCTGGCGGCAAGCCGGCCGCCATCGGATGCCAGGCGCCCACGATGTCGAGGTAGTTGTCCGGCGGATCGTCACTTTCCTTCTCCTCGCCGTGCTCCCCATAGTCGACATAACGGTCGCGGCCGGAGAAATGCAGTGCGTCCGAATACAGCGCCTCCAGCGTGATCAGCGGCACCGTGGTATCGACATACTTGTTGGCCAGTTTGTACTTCGAGCATGAGGATGAGATGAGCACCAGATCCTCGCCGTCGGCGCGGGATTGCGGATCGGTCTGGTCGGCAATACTGACCTCGAAGCCCAGGCTGCGCAGGTCCGCGACGGTATGCTCGTCGGCCTCACGGCCCTCGCCGGCGTTGACCCGCTCGACAAACAGCACTTTCTTGCCGTGGGCCACCCGTCGTATCCGCGCGTCCAGCGCGGCAGGGTCGTATGGCTCGACCGCCTGCGGTGGGCTGGCCGCCCAGCGAATGGCCTCGTCGAACAGCTTCAAGCCGATCGCCCAGCGACGCACCTGCGGATCGTTTGCCGCCGGCCCGTGGACATCGGTGAGCAGGTGGAAATTGCCATCGGCGAGATAGAAGCCGACCCGTCGGGCTGGTGCAGTCGCGCCATCGGCAAGACTTGCCTCGCGCTCGTAGGTGAACACCGCAGCCCGCTGCGGCTTGCCTTCGAAGTCCGCGATGACCGTAGCGCCAGGTCCGGGATTCCCCCAGCCAACCGAGCCGGGCTCCAGATACAGCGTACCGAACAGTTGCGGCCTGAGCCCGACCGCGCGGCTGATGGACGATGTGGTGTTGGCGCCATAGCCGTAGAGGATCGAAAAACTCTCCGCGTAGTGCTGGATCGGATCGACGACGCCAAAGTCCTGGTGCAGTTGGGGACCGGTCATGCCGAGGTTGGGGTAGTCGAAAGTGTTCCAGGTAAACAGTGGCACGGAAGTCTGCGCAAACTTTGTTTGCAGTTCATGCGCGTCGGCGGTCGAGGAAATCACGATCAGGTCCATGCCGCTTGCCGCGGATGACGGAACGGATGCGTCGACCGTGGTGACCTCGAAACCAAGTTGCTCCAGATGCTGGCGCACGATGGCATCGTCATTGGGCTCACCGGGGTCGGTCTTGCCCGTCACGAACAGCAGTGGTTTGCCCTTCAGCGTGGATGAAGGCGGTGGCGCGGCATGCAGCGAAGATGCGCTGAAGCCAAATCCCAGGACGCATCCGAGAAAACTGAGCAACACTCGATTCATGGGGTAGCTCCTTCGCTCGGCGTCAATACCAGCAATTCGATTTGCCCTGCCGGGGCGCCGGCCTCCGTTTTGGTGGATGGCGATCGGGCGAGCGCCAGCCAGAGCTGGCCAGCGGAGGCATTCAGCGCCATGGCCTGGGCTTTGCCATCCAGCGCATGGGTACCGCCGTCACTGTAGTTCACGAAAGATTTCATGCGCAGCGCCGCCAGCTCGCCATTGTCACCGGCACTGAGCGCCACACCCTTCCAGCCGCCAGCACCGAAAGGATGCATGGCGAATGTCATCTGCGACGAGCCCGGGGTGCCCGCTGGAAATGACTCGAAGGTGAAACCCAGGTCCGTATCGATCACCGTGCGAGCGCCGTCCCGACAGGAGACAAACAATCTGCGGCCAACCAGATCCATTGCCAGTCCGGTTGGTCCGACGCAGTCGCGGGTGGGTATCGCGCCGAGTTTGTTCATGTCATGTCCGTCCACCACATCGATGGCGTTGTCTGCCGCATTGGCAACATAAAGAGTGCCGCGAGCATCAGTCGTCATCTGCCCAGGCGTTCCGGATAGATGGACCTGTCCCGTGAGCTTTCCGTTCGCCACATCCCAGCGCGCGATTGACGAGCTTGCGCGGCTCAACACGTACAGTGCGCGCTCGGACGACGCATAGTGCAGTGCGGATGGGGCACCATCGTGCAACGGAATCGTCGACTCGATGCGCAGCGGGTGCAGCTGGAATACCACCAGTTCGGAGGGCGCCGCGATGGCCGCATAGCCCTTGCCTTTACTCGGATCGATGGCCATGGCCGCTGCTACGGCGGGGAGCTGAAGCGTACCGGCCTGGCGAAACGAAGCGACATCGAACGCGTCTACCGCGTTGCCGGTTGCCACGTAAGCCTGTGCACCCGAGACATCAAAGCCGATACCGGTGACTGGCGCCGCCCCGGAAACTGCTATTCGATGGATGACCTTCAGCGGAAGTTCGGCCGCGTGCAGCGGTCCGCTGGCCATCCAGAGCATCAGCGGAAGTGTGTACGCGCCGACGCATCGAGCGATTGCGCCGAAATGAAGGTGCTTTGTCGGAGTACTCATGGATGCAGCCCTGGCGATGTGGGAGCAATCAGTGATCTTGCCGGGTTGGACTGGAACTCACGCAGCGGCAGGAAAATCGCTTCGCTCAACACTGCCTGCTGGCCCTGGCGGCTCAACACGAACCGGAGAAATTCCTGCAGCGCCGGATTCATGGCACTCCCCGGCTTGCGGTTCACGTTGGCATAGATCAATCGACTCAGCGGATAGCTGGCTGTGGCGACGTTGCTGTAGGTGGGCGCCACGAATTGACCCTCCGTGCCGATCGAAATCAATTTGACCGGTGCATCGACGAAGGCAAGGCCCGCGTAGCCGATGCCATCAGGGTCGGCGGCCACCCCATCGGCGACCGGAAACACCAAATGATCGAAGTGCAGGTCCTTACGCCAGTGACCCCGCTGCCCATTCACATCCAGCACTCGCTGGCGGACAAATTCCTCGAACCCGTTCCACGGTTTGATTGCATAGACGTGGATCGGATGAGTAGCCCAGTCGCCGGTCACGCCGACGTCGCCCCAGGTCTTGGCCGTGCTGCCGCCACGCAGGTGCGAACTCGACAGGATCTGGTCAAGCTGCGTCAGACTCAGGTGCTCGACCGGATTGGCTTGATTGACGAAAAAGCCGACGGCATCGAGAAAACCGAACTGCCGATATGACCCGCCGGATACCGGCACGCTCAGCGGCGGATAGCCGTGGTCAGCGGCGAATGTGGCGATATCGGTCGGCTTCAGCTCACGAGAAACGAAGGCGATGTCGATCTTGCCGTGGTCCATTTCCGCTTCGGCATGGGTGCCCTCGTAGGGTGGCCCGAAGGATATGTGCACGTCGGGATAGAGCCGTTCAAAACCGGCTATCCACGAGCGCACCAATCCCGGCAGGACATCCGAGGATCCCATCCTGAGCGAACCCTTGAGGGTGTGGCCGTAGTGTGGCTTGAAAGTCGGCAGGGTGGGGTCCAGCGTGGGCTGCAGAATCTCCGGTGTCGGCAGGGGGCGCCCGGTTCTCTCGCCGGCGTCGCTCTGCGCAGGGGTCTGCGGGGCGTATTTTGGCGCCGGCGACACAAGCAACTCGACCTGGGTTGGACCGGTGGACGCCTGTACCACACTGGTCACAACGCAGGCCAGGATGCTTGCGATGATGCTCGCACATGCGCGGTGGCCGCACGGTATGCGGGGTTTGCTTATCGATTTCATTCGAAGTAGAACCTTGCCGACAAAGTGATCAGACGTGGGTTTCCGGGCAATATTGCGAGATTGGAAGACGAACTCTGGTAGTAGATTTTGTTGAACAGGTTTTCCACCTTGAGCGTCAAGGCGTACTGGTCACGGTTGTAGTACAGCGCGGCATCCACGCGGGTGTAGGCCGGCAGTTGCAGAACCGGTTGATTGAACGCCGTAGGTGTGATGCCGGCACGCTCGCCGCTGCGGATGACACCCACGCCGAAACCGAGACCTTGCAGACTCGCCGAGCTGAAGTCGTAACGCGACCAGAGGTGCGAACTATGTTCCGGTGCGTTGGGCAGTCGCGTGTCCACCTGTGCCGGAATCGTCGACGCCACGATCTGCGCGGCCGTGAAGGCATAGCCAGCGGTCAACTGCCAGTTCGGCAACGGACGTGCATTGACTTCCAACTCGGCGCCTTGGGAACGCGCCTTGCCGACCTGCGTGTAGCAGGTACCGTAGCTGGCGCACTTGAAACTGCTCAGCAGGTTCTTCTCGTCGATACGGAACACGGCCAGGGTTCCCGTCAATCGGCCTTGCATGAAATTGGCCTTGCTGCCCAACTCGACCTGACTTGCAGTAGTCGGCACGAAGTTGTTGACCCCATGGATGTCGATCGCGTTTGCCGAAGGGGGAACGTAGGAGGTGCTATAGCTGATGTAGTGGCTCCAATGCTCACTCGGCTGGTAGATCAGTCCAGCCATGGGCAGCACCTTGCTGCCTGGTTTGCTGCTCGACGGCACACCTGCGACTCTCAGCTCCTCGATCGCCTGGCGATCATGCGAGTAGCGCAGCCCCAAGGTGGCCTTCCACTGGCTCGACAGCGTCATCACGTCTGCAAAATAGGTGCCGAAGCTGTAGGTCGTGGTGAGCCGGTCAGTGAGGAGACTGGCACTGCCGGGAGCGTAAAGGGGAAGTGACGACAACGCCGGTGTCAATCCGTAGATCGGGTCGTAAATGCTCATGATGAGTGCTTTCGGCCCGAACGTTGGTGCGTTGTAGAACTGCGTCCGGTCCAACGTCGCTACATCGCGCCCCTCGGTCAGCCCGACCACCATATTGTGTTGAATGCCGAATGTGTCGAACGGCATGTGCAGGTTTGTGTCGAGGTAGTCATAGCGTCGCTTGTTGAGCTGGCCACGCGCCCGCAGTCCGACGTCCTGAAGATTGTTGAGGATCGACGCCACGTCGTAACCGTGCGCATCGTCGGTATGCCAGACGTCGCGTGTGTTCAGGTTCCAGCTCATGCCGTTGTCAAACTGGTGGTTGAACAACAGGGTCAGCACGCTGCCGTATTCGTGCTCTTCATCGTTTGGTTGCTGGTAGCGAGTGGTGATCGGCGCTACCAAGGCGATGTTGTTGTTGGGAGCGACCAGTTCGGTGTCATAGCTGTACTTCAGGCGCTGAAACACGTACTGCGCGGTCAGGCTGGTGGCGTCGGAGATATTCCAAGTCAGGCTGGGCGCGAAATAGACGCTGTGGCTGTAGCTGTTGTTGCGGAACGTGTTCCCGTTCGCGTCGTCCAGGACCAGGCGGTAAAGCAACCGATCGCTGTGGCCTAGCGGGCCGGTGAGGTCGGCGGCGAAGTCACCACCGAGCTTGTCGGTCACGCCGATGCCGGAACCATCGTAGGTGGTTCCGCTGGCGCTGAACTCGTACAGCGGATCGGCCTCGGGTTTCTTGGTGACCAGATTGACGAAGCCGCCCGGCTGCTCCTCGCCGTTGAGTACCGAAGCGGGCCCGCGGACCACGTCGATTTGCGAAATGCCGATCGTGACCGGAGAGCCGAAGCGCGTAGCCAAGCCCGGCAGTCCATCGACCAAGACCGAGTTCTGGTCGTTGACGCTGCTGGTGAAGCCGCGGAAAACCAGATCGTCGCCGGTGTTGCCGGCGGCCTGGACGCCTGTCATGTAGGGGTAAAGCGTGTTGACCTGCGCAGCCTCGATCGCGTGGATGAAACTGCCGGTATAGGTGGAAATCGAGAATGGCGTATCGCGCGCTTGCACGTCCATCTTCAGCGCACTGTGGCCGGCTTTGGCAATGAAAGGTGACGTGACCTTGATCGATTTCAGTTGCGTCACCTTGGGCGCCGCCGTCGTGGCTTGCTTCGAGCTTGGCGTCGTCGCTGGCGCCGTGCTCTGCGATCCAATCGCGTCGGCACCAGTATCACCGGCCACCGGCTGACTTGGCGAGGTTGCGGCCAGCAACGTTGACGGTGCGATCAAACAAAGAGCGGCAAGGATCGAACATGCGAGCGCATTCATTCTCGAAGCGAACATCATCACTCTCTCCGCGCCGATACCAGCGCTGTTAGTTAATGTTGGTCCAGGCCTACAGCCAGCTTCCGCCAGAACCCGGAGCTCCTCCCCCGAGGAATGGCGCGTTGTCTAAGTACTCCCCGATCCTGTACCTAACCTTTAATTAGTATTAAAAAAAATTCAGGAAGTCTTCGTCATCCGGAAACATGCGGAATGTGCTCGCCTGGAACGGTCGGTCTTCTCACGGATTCGAAGGCTTCACCGGTGGCGCTCCACCTCACACAGCGTGCGTTCGGGCGCAAGACACCTCTTCAGGCTATTCGCACCTGGCAGACAAAACGAGCTGAGCTGTTCACCGCTAGGAGGAACAACCGGGCGGAACTGGACAGTTAGAGATCCAAGATCAGCGTTGGACTGTTGGCTCTTGAGCAACAAGGGGTGAACTGATCGTTTCTGGCGCGCTCTTCGGCGGTTAGGAACAGGTCATTGTGTTCGATATCGCCATCGATCACCTTGGTAAGGCAAGTTCCGCACAAACCCTCGGCGCACGAAACAGGGATATCGAACCCGCACCGCCTCAGCGCTGCAGCTGCCGTCTCCTCGGGTGCCACATGGATCAATTTCCCCGTGCTAGGGATGCTCTGATCAATTCTACGTAGGCGGCATGATGTCCAGAAGGCGCGCAGGGTGTGTTGCGTGGCGCAGGGAAGACTGGCCGTCTTGCCAAGCTGCGCGGCGCAGCCTGCGCGCCTTCTGGACATCACCCCATCATTTTAAATTCAATGCGTTGGGGCCGTGACTGTCTGTCCGCATGCCTTCGGTCCGCCGTCTCGACAGACGGCCAGTCTGCCCTCGCCGACGGCCCTGTGGCCTGCGAACAGACAGTCACGGTGACGCCTACGTAGAATTGATCAGAGCATCCCTAGCAATCTTGAGCTCAAAAGAAGTGGCCAACCTGTTCATGTGACCCGAGGCGGAAAAATGCTCCCGGTGTATGTGTGCCTCAGGCCAGCCCTTTTCACTCGCAGCAACGGTGACCCCATCTATGAACTCATTCGAGCCACAGACATAGATGTGCGTCTCATGAGGGTAGCTTTTGAGCAGAGAGGGAATGTCCAATCGCCCGCTCTCGCTTGATATATGAAATGTCACACGATCAGAAAATGGTGATTTTTTGATGCGCTCGACAAAAGCGGCTTGCGTCAGAGAGCGGACGCAATAGTGCATGGAAAACTCTGCGCCAATATTGGACAGGCGTTCCGCCATGCACAAGAGCGGGGTCACGCCAATACCCGCGGCAAGCAGAAGCGATCGCTTTGCCGAATGGGCAAGCTGAAAATGATTACGTGGCGTACTGATCTGAACCAGGTCGCCTACAGCCAGGTTCTCGTGCATCCCTCGCGATCCACCTCTTGAATTGGCATGAAGCAGCACACAGATAACGTATCGATGCGTCTCCAGTGGATCGTTGCAGAGCGAATATTGACGCGTGATTCCATTTCCGGTTTCGACATCGATATGAGAGCCAGCGCTGAATGGCGAAAGCACCCTTCCCTTCGGATCGGAAAATGCAAAGCTGCAAATACCTTCAGCCTCAACGGTCTTGCGAACAAGCCGAAGGTAAAAATTTGCCTTGACCCGCTTGCGGAGTTTTTTCCGTATATAGACGCTGGCCCCGGAATAGAATTGAACCGGAATTCCCAGCACCGCCAAAAGCAGCAGCAGCTGATAAGGCAATCCACCCACCAATCCGGAATGCAAAGCCAGCAGGTACAGGTACACTTTGCGCCCTTCCGGCATGCCCGTCTTGTAGCGGTCGAGGCGAATCGTGCTGCCCGTATATGCATTCAGATAGAGCTCTGTCTTGGCGTCTCCTGATTAGCCCCGACCCTCAGCCGCCTGTCGCATGATCTGCGACGCCCTCGGCGGACGATAGCGCCATCTTGGATACCGAGGTGATGCGCAATGGCCATGAATCCTGTGCAGTTCCAACCGGGCCT
>NZ_JBHSNG010000021.1:0-69635 GCF_042657005.1 Rhodanobacter terrae | reverse complement strand
AAGCCATCAGGCTCATGCCGGACTGAAACTGCACTTGGTTCTTCTTCATGACACTACCTCCGTCTCTTCAGACGGTTGCAGCGTCTACCCTTGTCGTATCGTAGGATGCGACAGATGGGGAATCAGGAAACGATTTGGCAACTGCATCGCTTGTCGTGCCCCTACTCCGACGCCCATGACAAGACTCACGTGTGAGGGCTGTTCCTGAGGTTCACCGCACCAGAATCTCGTCGGTAAACAGGAACGCCGGCTTTCCCGCGCCCTCATGGCCCGGCGGCAGCAGGCCGTAATTCTGCGCGGTGACGCGCAGGTAGCGGGCAGTCACCGGGGCGGTGGCGTCGAAGCGCACGGTGCGGATCATCACGCGCAGGTCCATCGGCTCCACGGCGATCGGCGTGGACTGCAGCGTGCGCCAGGTCTTGCCATCGTCCGAGACCGCAAAGGCGACCTGCCGCGGGAACAGCGCCCAGGAACCGCTCTGCTGCAGGAAGCGCATCTGGATCGCGTGGATCGGCGTGGGATGTTCCAGGTCGATGGTGGCGGTCAGGTCATTGCCGCGCCAGCCTGCCCACAGGCCGTCGTTGTATTCCACGTCGCTGCCGATGACGCCGTCGACCAGCTGGGTCGCGGTGCCGGCGTAGTGTGGGTCGGGGGCGGTGAGGTAGGTCACCGGCTTGCCCAGCGCCTTGTTGTCGACGGTCCGGAACGAGCGGCTGGCCAGGTAGGGCACGCCGTGGCGGAAAGGCGCGATCTTGAGCGTCGCCGGCGTGTAGCGATCCAGCACGTCGCCGAAGGTGGGCGACTGCGCGGTCGGTTCGCTGCCGTCGACGGTGTAGTGCAGTTCGATGTCGTCGAAGCCACGCGCGGCGCGCACGCGCCAGCGGTGGTGCGGCGCATTGAACTCGAGCTTGTAGTCGACCAGGTCGCGGTCTTCCGGGCCGTAGGCGATGTGCTGCGCATCCAGCCACGGATACTGCGCGCGCAGGCGCCGCTGGAAGTCGGCGTAGTCGTGGACGTCGGGGTTCCACAGGCGCTCGGCCAGCGCGAGGACACGCGGGTAGAGCATCGCTTCCAGATTGCGCGGCGTGACGTATTCGCTCCACAGCGGCGCCTCGGCGCCGAGCACCTGGTCCTGGTGTCCCGCGAAAGCCGGCGAGGCAAACGGATTGGTGCGGTAGATGTCCTGCGTGGTGAGATCCTCGATCGGCGTGTCCAGGTAGAACGGCCCGGCGACGATCAGCCGGTTGCCGTTGGCCAGTGCCTTGGCCGCCTCGGCATCGCCGCGCCACATTTCCACCACCGCGTTGCGGTCGGCGCCGCCTTCGAGGATCTCGTCCCAACCGACCAGGGTCTTGCCGCGCGCTTCGAGGTCACGCTGGATGCGCTGGACGAACCAGCTCTGCAGCCCGTCGACGTTGGCCAGGTGCTCGTCACGCATGCGCTGCTGCGAGGAAGCGCTCTGCGCCCATTGCTGCTTGGGCACCTCGTCGCCGCCGATGTGGATGTACGGCGCGGGGAACAACTCGGCCACCTCGTCGAGTACGTCGTGCAGGAACGCAAACGTCGCCTCGTCGCCCGCGCAGTAGATGTCGGTGAACACGCCCCAGGTGGTCGGTACCGCGATCGGCTGCTTAGGGCAGGACAGCGACGGGTAGGCCGCGACCGCCGCCGAGGCATGTCCCGGCATCTCGATCTCCGGCACGATCATCACGTTGCGCTGGCGCGCGTACTCGACCACGTCGCGGATGTCCTGCCGGGTGTAGAAGCCGCCGCTGCGGCTGCCGCCGGCCTCGGTGCGCCAGGCGCCGACGCTGGTGAGCTTCGGGTATTTGCGGATGGCGATGCGCCAGCCCTGATCGTCGGTGAGGTGCCAGTGCAGCACGTTGAGCTTGTAGCGCGAGAGCAGGTCGATCTGCTGCTTGACCAGCGCCACCGGAATGAAGTGCCGTGCCGCGTCCAGCATCACGCCGCGCCAGGGGTAGCGCGGCGCGTCGTCGATGCGCACGGCGGGAATCGAGAGCGTGCGGCCATGACCGGTGGGCAGCAGCTGCCGCAGCGTCTGCACACCCCAGAACAGCCCGCGATCGTCAGTCGCGACGATCTCAACCCGCTGCGGCGCGACGGTCAGCCGGTAGGCCTCCTCGCCTTGCACGGTAGGATCGATGCGCAGCTCGATGTGCGGCTGCCTGGTGGCCGCGCCGATCCGCAGCGCGATCCCGCTGTCCTCACGGATGCCATCGCGCAGGAAGGCCGCGATTTCCTGGGCGCGTCGATCGGCCGGCGCGACGATGCGCACGTTGCGGTTCAACGCGAAGCTGCCGTGCCCTGCCTCGATCCGGTTCGGCTGCGGGATGACCGCCGCTTGCGCATGCGCTCGTTGAACGAACAGCGGGAAGGCGAGAAGCATCAGGGCAACGAGATGTCTGGGCACGGCCGATGTTCCCCGGGAATGTGTTCGAACGATGCTGAGGCGAGGCTTCGAATAATTCAAGCAACCACGCCCCGATGAATACAGCAAAGCCGTCGGCCTATTCGCGAGCAATGTTTGCTCTGCGCCTTTCGCAGTGACGCCAAGCCACTCGATCCGACAGTTCCAGCACGCACGCGTCGGCACCGTAGCTGCGGCAACACACCGGGAAGATCGACATGCTGCCCGGCGCGATGGCAGGCCCAGCAAACCCTCCAGGAAGCCGCCGAAGAAGCTGCAGCCGGAATGCCCATACTGGGCGCACAGCGGGCTGTCGTGGATGTGCAGCTGGGTGCCCTGCTGGTCGACTTCGACCAGCGCGCGCAATCCAGGTACGCCGATGCGTTCGATCGCTTCGCGCAGGTCGAGGCCATCATCCAGCAGGTATTCGCTCCGGAACACCCAGCTCCCCGTGCGCTTGCCGGGCAGCGCCAACGATGACTCGCGCGCCGCCTCGGCCACGGACCGCTGCAGTGCCAGCAGCTGCGGCACGACCATCGTCAGCAGGATCCCGTGGGGGTCCTGCACCAGCCGTTGCCGCTGCAGGGTGAATCCGTTGGCCATCACGAACCGGCCGACTTCGATCAACAGGCCTTCCCGAGTTGACGAGAGGCCCTGGATTTCCAGCTCGATCGTCAGTCTCCTGCAGGCAAGGCCGGTGGAACACCATGATGTGGGAGACGCTCGCTGCCGCGCGCAGGCCATGACCTGCAGCGGATGACGTCCGCGATGTGCGGGAATTCTATGGTGAATCAGGTTGCGTGGGCAGCATCGTTGCCGGGGTCAATGGCGGCGCATGCGCGGCGTCATGGTATGCCGACGGTGAAGGACGTATCGTCGACGCTCCCCAACCTCAGGCAACCCATGGACGCACCGAAGTCCTTCCCCCACGCGGGCTTCCTCAGCCAGCTGGAGTCGCTTGATGCATCTGTCTGCATCGGCGTACGGCCGCTGTTGCCGGCGCCGCTGGCACGTGTGCTGATGGCCGTGGACGAAACCGGCCAGCTGGCGACGGCGTCATTGATCCAGCTGCTGCAGGCGCGACAGGCCGTGTGGCAGGCATCGTTCGATACGGGCGTGGTGGCTGATGAGCTTCGTCGTTACCAGAAGTTCGCCAGGCCGGGTCAGCCATCGCCGCATATCGTTCAACTACGGCAGCAGCAGGCAGCGGCCCGGCGGGCGTCCAGCCAGTCGAAGCAGTCGTTCATCGCGGCGGCCGCCGCGTTTGTTCGTGACGCGGGCATCGCGGTGCCGCCGCGGATGGGGCTGGAGGCGTTCATCACCGGCTGGATCGATGCCAACGTGCCGAAGATCTTCGTTGCCGCGACGGAATGAACCCCGCTATTTGCGTCGCGATCCGCGCAGGCTGTCGATCGAGAAGCTGGCGATCTCGCCGCCGTCGGAACCACGCCGCGGCTGGCCGACAGGTGGACCCCACGCATGTGCGGTGACGACTTCCCACGTTGCCGGAATGCGGTCGTGCACGCGCATCGCCTCGTAGGCGGCGAGCATGCGCTGGTAGCGTGACTTGCCGGTGAGGCCGCGTTCGCGCGCGCGGTCGGCGTTGGTGGCGCCCAGACCCTGCAGTTCTTCGAGCAGCTTGCGCGGTTCGCTGTAGGTCAGCGTGTAGCGGAACACGTCCAGCACCGGATCGCGCAGGCCGGCGTTGAGCATGGCGTCGCCGACGTCGTGCATGTCGAGGAAGCGGCTGACGTGCGGCTGCTGGTCGGCCTCGGCCCAGGCGGCGCGCAGCTCTTTCAAGGTGTCCGGGCCGAACGTCGAGAACGCCAGCAGGCCACCCGGCTTCAGCACGCGCACGCATTCGCCGAACAGCCCGGGCAGGTCGTCGATCCACTGGAAGCACAGGTTGGAATGCAGCACGTCCACGCTGTGGTCGGCCAGCGGCAGTGATGTCGCTTCGGCGCAGATGCGGATGAACGGTTTCAGCCAGCTGCTGTGCTGCTTCGCCGTGCGCAGCATCGGCAGCGCCAGATCGACAGCGATTACTTCGGCCTTCGCATAGCGTTGCTTGAGCAACGCGCTGCCGCGGCCGGTGCCGGCGCCCACGTCGATCACGCGTTGCGGTGTCTGCGTATAGAAGTCCAGACGCTCCAGCAAGGCCGCCTGCACTTCACGTTGCAACACGTCATGTTGTTCGTAGCTTTTGGCGGCGCGGCCGAAGTGACGACGCACCTGGGACTTGTCGAGTTGGAAGTCGCTCATCGAACCTGCTCTGAATTTCTGGATGCCAGCAGTGGCTGCAAGGCTTGCACGACGGCGTCGGCGTGACCGAAGAACGGCGCGTGGCCAGCCTGCTGGATGTCGTTGTAGCTGCCGCCGCACTGGCTCGCCGACCATGCCATCGCCTGCGGCGGCACCAGCCGGTCGCGGCGGCCGCTGATCCAGGCGCTGGGCACGCCGAGGTCGGGCAGCGCGGCGCGACGGTCGATGGTTTCCAGGATGCGGATACCCTCCTGCAGGACGCGCAGGTCGGGTTCGCCGCGAGCAAACACCAGCGTGCGCAGATGGCGCAATTCGGCGCGCGGGTCGGCGCTGCCCATCGCTTCCAGCGTCAGGAAACGCTCGATGGTGGCGTGGTAATCGGTTTCCAGGTCGGTAGCGAGCTGATGCACCAGCTTGCCGTCGGCGCCGAACGGCCAGTCGGCATCGCGCACGAATTTCGGCGTGGCGCAGAGCATCGCCAGACCACGCACCTGCCGCGGCATCTCCAGCGCGGCGGTCAGCGCGACGATGCCGCCCAGCGACCAGCCGAGCCAGATCGCCGGCGGCGTGATTCTGGCGATCGCCGCGGCGCATGCGTGCGGTTCCAGCGGCAGTCCGCAGTCGCGCGAATAGCCATGACCGGGCAGGTCGACCACGTACATCGTGCAGTGTGTTTCCAGCGCCTGGACCAGCGGCGCCAGCACGCCGCCGTGCATGGCCCAGCCGTGCAGCAGCACCATCGGCGTGGGGCCATGGCCACGGGTTTCCACATGCAGGCTCATGCGGCGGGGTCCTTGTCATTGCCCCGTGGCGCAGGCATCGAGATGCCGGCCGGCGCCAGTGCGCTGTCCACCGCAACGCGTCCGTCGAACACGAAACAATCGCCGCGCCAGTGAGCGCCGTCGGTCTGCTCCAGATATTTCAGGATGCCGCCTTCGAGCTGATAGACATGGGGCATACCGAGACCCTGCATGTGCAGCGCGGCCTTCTCGCAGCGGATGCCGCCGGTGCAATACGAGACGATGGTCTTGCCTTCGTAGCGTGCGCGGTCGGCGGCGATGGCGGCGGGAAACTCGGTGAAGCTGCCGATGCGGTAATCCACGGCCTGGGGGAACTTGCCTACCGCGGTCTCGTAGTCGTTGCGGGTATCCAGCAACACGACTTCGCGGCCCTCGTCATCGTGGCCCCGATCCAGCCAGCGCTGCAGCGTGGGAGCGTCCACCGCGGGCGCGCGGCCGCCTTCGGGGCGGATCGTCGGCAGCCGCATGGTGATGATTTCCCGCTTCAGGCGTACTCGCATGCGGCCGAACGGCACCTCGTCGGACAACGACTCTTTCGGGTCGACGTCGGCGAAGCGCGGATCTTCGCGCAAGGCGACGATGAAGCCGTCGATCGCAGCGCGGCTGCCGGCAAGGAACAGGTTGATGCCTTCCGGCGCCAGCAGGATCGTGCCCTTCAGCGCCAGTGCTTCGCAGCGGGCGAGCAGCCGTTCGCGCAGCGCGGGCAGGTCGTCCAGGCTGACGAATTTGTAGGCGGAGATGTTGACGATCGACATGCGGGGGAATCGGCGGAGCAGGCGGCGATTATACGTGGTCGTCCGGTGCGGCCTGGTGCGCTGCCGGCAGATGCAGTGTTTCCAGCGCGTCCAGCAGGCGGTCGACATGGGCTTCCTCGTGCGCCGCGGACAGCGTGATGCGCAATCGCGCCTGGCCCGGCGGCACGGTGGGCGGGCGGATCGCGCCGACCAGCAGGCCGAGCCGTTCCAGCGCCTGCGCCGCAGCCAGCGCCGCGTCGGCGCTGCCCAGCAGCAATGGCTGGATCGCGCTGGCGGAGGCGGCCAGCGGCAGGCCGAGTTCGGCGGCGCCGTGGCGGAAGCGCGCGATCAGCGCGGCGAGCTTCTCCCGCCGCCAGTCTTCCTTCTGCACCAGCTGCACCGACTCGAGCGCGGCGGCGGCCAGCGCCGGCGGCATCGCGGTGGTGTAGATGTAGGGGCGTGCGAACTGGATCAGGCCTTCGATCAGCGCGGCCGGACCGGCCACGAAGGCCCCCATGCAACCGAGCGCCTTGCCCAGCGTGGCCATCAGCAGCGGTACTTCATGCTGGTCCAGGTCGGCGGCGCTGACGCTGCCGGCACCATGCTCGCCGAGCACGCCGAGGCCGTGCGCGTCGTCGACCAGCAAGGTGGCGCGCTCACGGGCACACAAGGCCGCCAGTTCGCGCAGCGGCGCGACATCGCCATCCATGCTGAACACGCCGTCGGTGGCCAGCAGCGCGGCGGCATCGGGGCTGCTCGTCAGTTGCCGCGCAGCGGCGGCGACATCGGCATGCGGATAGCGCTTCAGTTCGGCGCCGCTGAGTTTCGCGCCATCGAGCAGGCAGGCGTGGTTGAGCTTGTCCTGCACGCAGATGTCGCCGCGCGCCAGCATGGCCTGCAGCACGCCGAGGTTCGCCATGTAACCGGTGGAGAACAGCAGCGCGCGTTCGCGGCCCGTCCATACGGCCAGCGCCTCCTCCAGCTCCGCATGTTCGGTGCGGTGGCCGCAGATCAGATGCGCCGAGGTGCTGCCTACGCCGCCGTGCCTGGCCGCACGGGTGAGCGCGGCGATCAGCTGCGGATGCTGCGCCAGGCCCAGATAGTCGTTGCTGCAGAACGACAGCAGGCGCCCGTTGCCGACGTCCAGCCACGGCCCGTCGGCCCGATCGATGGTGCGCAGCCGGCGCAGCAGTTTCGCGTCGGCCCGTTCGGCCGTCTGGGCGGCCAGACGCTCGAGCAGGTCAGGCCGCGGCACTGCAGCCACAGCTTTGTCCGCAGCCAGCGGTGCCGCTTTCCAGGATGTCCGCGTGTACAGTGCCGGCTTCCTCGACCACCTGCAGCGGATGCAGGTCGAGCCGGCGGAACAGCGCGCGGTCGTGTTCCACATCCGGATTGCCGGTGGTCAGCAGCTTCTCGCCGTAGAAGATCGAATTGGCGCCGGCGAAGAAACACAGTGCCTGCACCGCGTCGTCCATCTGCTGTCGGCCCGCCGACAAGCGCACCATCGAGGCCGGCATCAGCAGCCGGGCGACCGCAATGGTGCGCACGAACTCGAACGGATCCAGCGCCTCGGTGCCGTTGAGCGGCGTGCCTTCGACCTGCACCAGCTGGTTGATCGGCACCGACTGCGGATGCTCGGGCAGCGTGGCCAGGGTCTGCAGCAGGCCGGCGCGCTGGTCGCGCGATTCGCCCATGCCGACGATGCCGCCGCAGCAGGTCTTCATGCCGGCATGGCGCACGTGCCCCAGCGTGTCCAGGCGATCCTGGTATTGACGGGTGTGGATCACCTCGCCGTAGAACTCCGGCGCGGTGTCGAGATTGTGGTTGTAGTAGTCGAGTCCGGCCGCCTTCAAGGTGTCGGCCTGCGTACCGCTCAGCATGCCCAGCGTGGCGCAGGTTTCCAGGCCCAGGCCCTTCACCGCACGTACGATCTCGGCCACTTTCACCACATCGCGATCCTTCGGGCCGCGCCAGGCCGCGCCCATGCAGAAGCGGCTGGCGCCGGCATCTTTCGCCGCCTGCGCACGTTCCAGCACCGCTTCCACGCTCATCAGTTTCTGCGCCTGCACGCCGGTATCGTAACGCGCCGCCTGGGGGCAATAGGCGCAATCCTCCGGGCAGCCGCCGGTCTTGATCGACAGCAGGGTCGATACCTGCACGGCGTTCGGATCGTGATGCTCGCGATGTGCCGCGTGCGCGCGATGCAGCAGCTCGTTGAACGGCAGCGCGAACAACGCGGCCACTTCGGCGCGGGTCCAGTCGTGGCGGATGACGGTGTCGACCATGGAACAGAGACTCCCATACAGAATCGCGAAAGTGTGGGAGCCGCTACACGGGGTGTCAACCAATTGGCATCGATTGATGGTTGACGTGGGCGTGGACACGGCTCAGCCGCTACCATCGCGCCATCAGGCAATCAGGCACGGAGCGGACCGGCATGAGCGAAGGACAAGGCAGCAGCGGCAACGTGCTCGCGGCCATCTGCAGTTTCTTCATCCCGGGGCTCGGCCAGCTGGTGCAGGGGCGTTTGCTGAAGGCGATCGTCATGTTCGTGCTGGCCGCCTTGCTGTGGATTATCTGGCTCGGATGGTTGATCCACCTGTGGTCGATCCTAGACGCTGCGCTGTACAAGCCGGGTCGTTGAACGGAGATGCGCATGGAGGCGTTGATGACAACGTGGGAACGACTGCGGCAATTCGTGTTGCCGCTGCGCTGCCTGCTGTGCGGCGCAGCGGGTGCCGATGGCATCGACCTGTGCGCCGATTGCGCGGCCGAACTGCCGCGCAATCGCAGCTGCTGCCTGCGTTGCGCCCTGCCGCTGGCGACGCCGGCGCCACTGTGCGGCAAATGCCAGCGCCGTACCCCGCCATGGGATGCGGCGTGGGCGCCGTTCCGTTACGGCTGGCCGCTGGATAGGCTGGAATCGCGCTACAAATTCGGAGCCGATCTCGCTGCCGGCCGCGTGTTGTCGACGCTGTGGCGACGCGAGCTCCGCCCGATCGAACCGCCGCAACTGTTGCTGACCGTGCCGCTGCATCTGGGCCGGCTGCGTCAGCGCGGTTACAACCAGGCACTGGAGCTGGCCCGCCCGTTCGCCCGCGAACTCGACGTGCCACTGCACCACGACGTGCTGCAACGTGTTCGCCGGACCGATGCGCAAACCGAGCTGGACGCACTCGGCCGTCGCCGCAACGTGCGTGGCGCGTTCGCGTTGCGCGCGGGCATCGCGCTGCCTGCGCATGTGGCGATTCTCGACGACGTGATGACCACCGGCGCCACCCTGGCCGAGTGCGCCCGCGTGCTCAGACGTGCCGGCGTGCCGCGGGTGGACGTGTGGGCGCTGGCCCGGGCGCCGTCGCCCCGCGGGTAGGAGCCCGCTGGCGGGCGATGCCGTTGTTTTGATTTTTCCTATCCGAGCATCAAAGCAAGAGCATCGCCCGCCAGCGGGCTCCTGCAACATCGTGGGGATCAGCGCAGCGCCAGCGCCAGCACGATGCCGATCCATACCGCCAGGCCCAGCCAGTTGTTGTGGCGGAACGCGGCGAGGCAGGCGCTGCGGATGCGGTCGCGTATCAGCCAGTGCTGATAGCCGAACAGCCCGGCGGCAATCAGCAGGCCCAGCCAGTACGGCCAGCCCAGCGCGGCGCGCTGGCCCACGAACAGCATCGCCAGCAGGAACGTAGCCATCAGCACGCCCAGGATCGGCAGGTCGGCGTCGCCGAACAGGATGGCGGTGGACTTGGCGCCGGCCTTGAGGTCGTCCTCGCGGTCGACCATCGCGTACTCGGTGTCGTAGATCACCGACCAGAGGATGTTGCCGATGAACAGCAGCCAGCCCACCGGCGGCACCGTATTCGTCACCGCGGCGAATGCCATCGGGATCGACCAGCCGAATGCCGCGCCCAGCACCACCTGCGGCATATAGGTATAGCGCTTGGTGAACGGATACAGCGCGGCCAGCGCGGCACCGGCGAACGACAGCTCGATCGTCAGCCGGTTGGTGAACAGCACCAGCACGAAGGCGAACACCAGCAGGACGGCGAACACGGCCAGGGCTTCGCGCGGCGTCACCCGGCCCGATGCGATCGGCCGGCCGGCCGTGCGCGCCACCAGCGGATCCAGCTTGCGGTCGGCGTAATCGTTGATGGCGCAACCGGCCGCGCGCATCGCGAATACGCCGAGGGTGAAGATGATCAGAGGCTTCCACGGCGGGAAGTCGCCGGCCGCCAGCCACAGCGCCCACCAGGTCGGCCACAGCAACAGCAGCGCGCCGATCGGCCGATCCATTCGGGTCAGCACCAGGTAATCCAGTGCTTTCTCGCGATAACGCGTAGGCAGTTTCCGCAGCAGCCAGTTCAATACCTTGGTGGCGCGGGTCGAACTGTCGGCTGGCTGGGCCGGCCGCGCGGCGGGTTTGGCCACGCCGGGGCGTGGCCGGGTGGTGGCTGAAGGCGGGGCGTTGCGGCGCTGGCGTTTGCGGGGAGGGTTGGCCATTGGCCAAGTTTAGCGTGGCCGCCACGCGCTATTCGCGTGCTGGATCACTGCAATACAGGCATCGCACGCGCCGGTTCACTCGCGCAGCAGCAGCCGATACGCAGGGTGGTCGCTCTCGTCCCAGTGCGGGTAACCGAGCGCGGCCAGAAACGGCGGAAGCAGGGCGTACTCGTCGGGCGGCACCTGGATGCCGACCAGGATGCGGCCGTAATCGGCGCCATGGTTGCGATAGTGAAACAGGCTGATGTTCCAGTCCGGATGCAACTGGCCGAGGAAGTGGGTGAGCGCGCCGGGGCGCTCGGGAAATTCGAAGCGGTACAGGCGCTCATGCCGCGCCAGCGGCGAACGCCCGCCGATCATGTGGCGCAGGTGCAGCTTGGCCAGCTCGTCGTCGGTGAGGTCGAGCACGTCGAACGCCTGCGCGCGGAACGCGGCTGCCAGCGCCTCACGTTCGTCGCGACTGGCGATCTGCACGCCGACGAAGATATGGGCGGAACTGGCATCGCCGATGCGGTAGTTGAACTCGGTGATGCTGTGCCGACCCAGTGCGGCACAGAAGCGGCGGAAGCTGCCGCGCTCCTCCGGGATCGTCACCGCGAAGACGGCTTCGTGCTGTTCGCCCACCTCGGCGCGTTCGGCCACGAAGCGCAGGCGGTCGAAATTCATGTTGGCGCCGGAGACGATAGCCACCAGCGCGCCATCGGCAACCTGCCCATCGAGGCGTGCGTGCGCGGCGACATACTGTTTCAGCCCGGCCAGCGCCAGCGCGCCGGAGGGTTCCGGCACGCAGCGGGTGTCCTGGTAAATGTCGCGGATCGCCGCGCAGATCGCATCGGTGTCCACCCGCAGCATCGCATCCACATGTTGCCGGCACAGCGCGAAGGTGAGCGCGCCGACCTGCTTCACCGCGGTGCCGTCGGCGAACAGGCCGACCTCGTCCAGCGCCACGCGCGAGCCCTTTTCCAGCGAACGTGCCATCGCGTCGGCATCGAGCGCCTGCACGCCGATGACTTTCACTTCCGGCCGCAGCGCCTTGATGCACGCAGCCACGCCGGCAAGCAGGCCGCCGCCACCGACCGGCACGAACACCGCGTGCAGCGGGCCCGGATGCTGGCGCAGGATTTCCAATGCCACGGTGCCCTGGCCGGCGATCACCGCCGGATCGTCGAACGGGTGCACGAAGGTCGCGCCATGTTCGGCCTGCAGTTGCGCGGCGGTGGCCTGGGCGTCGCTGTAGGAGTCGCCGGCCAGCACGATTTCCACCATCGCCCCGCCGAACCGGCGCACCGCATCCACCTTCACCTGCGGCGCGGTCACCGGCATCACGATGGTGGCGCGGATGCCCAGCTTGGCCGCGGCCAGCGCCACGCCTTGCGCGTGGTTGCCGGCGGAAGCGGCGATCACCCCACGCGCGCGTTGCGCCGGGTCCAGCTGCACCATGCGGTTGTACGCGCCGCGCAGCTTGAACGAGAACACCGGCTGCTGGTCTTCGCGCTTGAGCAGCACCGGCCGGCCGAGTCGCGCGCTGAGCAGCGGCGCGGCTTCCAGCGCGGACTCGTGCGCCACGTCGTAGACGCGTGCGGCGCGGCTCTGCGCCAGCAAGTCGTCGGCTGCTGCCGCATCGTCGTCGGCCGGCGCGGCGACTGCATTCATGCCGCCAGTGCCGTCGCCGGATGGGCCACCTGCAGCACGTCGACCAGCTTGCGCGTCTGCTGCAGGATCTGCGCAACGCCGGCATCGTCGCACTGCAGGCTCAGGGTGAGCCGCGACACGGCCGGATCATGGGTGGCGCTGACAGTCAGCGTGTCGATGTTGTAGCCGCGGGCGGCGAACAGGCCGGCGACGCGCACCAGCGCACCGGCTTCGTTCTGCAACAGGATGGACAAGGTGTGGTTCATGACGGTTCGCTCCGGGATGATGCTCAGAACATGTGGGAGGGTGCGGCTTCCTGCACGGGGGATGCATGGCGCGAGGCAATGAAGTCGCCGGTGATCATCTGCGCGTAACTGGCACCGGGACCGACCATCGGATACACGCCGGCGTCCTGGTCGATCATCACTTCGAGAAAGGCCGGGCCCTCGAAGGCGAGGAACGCGGCGATGGTCGCCTCCAGTTCCTCCACTCTCTCCAGCCGCTGCGCCCAGGCGAAACCGTCGGCCTGCGCCGCAAGCACGAAGTCCTTCCGGTGCAGGCTCTTGTCCGAGGCGGCGAAGCGGCCCTTGAAGTACAGCTTCTGCCACTGCCGCACCATGCCGTCGCCGACGTTGTTGAGCACCACCACCTTGATCGGCAGGTTGTAGGTGGTGACGGTTTCCAGCTCGCCGATGTTCATGCGGATGCTGGCGTCGCCGTCGATGTCGATCACCAGCGCGTCGGGCCTGGCGAACTGCGCGCCGACCGCCGCCGGCAGGCCGAAGCCCATCGTGCCCATCGAGCCGGAGGTGAGCCAGTGCCGCGGCGCGCGGAAGTCGAAGTACTGCGCCGACCACATCTGGTGCTGGCCGACGCCGGTGCTGATGATGGCGCGGCCGCCGGTGTGGCGGTTGATCGCCTCCAGCACCGCATACGGCTGGATCAGCGCGCTGGCGCGGTCGTAGTTCAGTGCATGCACGCGCTTCAGCTCGGCCACGTGCGCGTGCCAGGCCTGCAGCGACGGCCGCAGTCCGTGCGCGCGGCCGTAGCTGGTCAACCGTTCCAGCGCACGCACCATCGGGCCGACATGATGCCAGTGCACGGACTTCACCTTGCCGATCTCGGCCGGGTCGATGTCGATGTGCGCGATGAACTTCGCGCGCGGCGCGAACTTGTCCGGCACGCCGGCCACGCGATCGTCGAAGCGTGCGCCCAGCGCCAGCACGAAGTCGCAATCCTCCACCGCGTAATTCGCATACGCCGTGCCGTGCATGCCCAGCATGTGCAGCGCCAGCGGATCGGTGGTGTCGAATGCGCCAAGACCCATCAAGGTGGTGGTCACCGGCAATTCGAACGCATCGACGAACGCGCGCAGTGCGGCCGACGCACCCGCCGCGATCACGCCACCACCGGCATAGATCAACGGCCGCTTCGACTGCATCAGCGCGGCGAAGAACGCGGCGCAGTCGGCATCGCCGAGCGCCGACTGTTCCACCGCGCGCAGTCGCGCGCGGTAGCCGGTCAGCGCCAGCTCGCCGGTGCCGCGAAAGTTCAGCGCGGTGTTCTGCACGTCCTTCGGCACGTCCACCACCACCGGCCCGGGGCGACCGCTGCGGGCGAGGGTGAATGCGGTGCGCAAGGTCGCTTCCAGCTGCGCCGGGTCGGTGACCAGGAACACGTGCTTGGCGCAGGCGCCCATGATGTTGCTGATCGGCGCCTCCTGGAACGCGTCGCTGCCGATCGCGGCGGTGCTCACCTGACCGCAGATCACCACCAGCGGGATCGAGTCGGCCATCGAGTCGCGCACCGGCGTGACCATGTTCGTTGCGCCGGGGCCGGAGGTGACCACGGCCACACCGACCTTGCCGGAGGCGCGCGCATAACCCGCGGCCATGAAGCCCGCACCTTGTTCGTTGGCCGGCACGATCAGCGGCATCGGTTCGTCGCCGTTCTCCTTCAGGTGCGTGGCGTTGTAGCGGAACACGGCGTCGTACACCGGCAGGATCGCGCCGCCGGAATAACCGAACATCACTTCGACGCCTTCATCGGCGAACACCTGCACGATCACGTCGGCGCCGCTCATCGGCTGGCCGGCAAGCAGGTGTCGATCCGGATCTGACTCGGCTTTCGGTTGCGCATTCACTGGCACTAGCGGAATTCCTCAACAATTCGGTTGGCAATGCTTCCTCCCCTGCGCGCAGGGGAGGAAGCAGAGAACGTCAGCTCACCTTTTTCAGCGGCGCCTTGGCGGCCTCGGTCGGCGCCGGCTGCAGCCACGGCATCCGCGCGCGCAGCTTCGCGCCGACCTGCTCGATCGGATGGTCGAGATCGGCCTGCTTCAGGCGCTTGTAGTTCGGCAGGCCGGCGGCGTATTCGGCCGTCCAGTTGCGCGCGAAGGTGCCGTCCTGGATGTCGTTGAGGACTTCCTTCATGCGCGCCTTGGTGCCGGCGTCGATGATCCGCGGGCCGCTGACGTAATCGCCGTACTGTGCGGTCTCGGAGACGAACTGCAGCATCTTGGTCAAGCCGCCCTCGTAGAACAGGTCGACGATCAGCTTCAGTTCGTGCATCACCTCGTAGTAGGCGATCTCAGGCTGGTAGCCGGCCTCGACCAGGGTTTCGAAGCCCGCGATCACCAGCTCGCTGGCGCCGCCGCACAGCACCGCCTGTTCGCCGAACAGGTCGGTCTCGGTCTCCTCCTTGAAATCGGTCTCGATCAGCAGTGCGCGACCGCCGCCGATGCCGTCGGCGTAGCCCTTGGCCTTCGCCTCGGCGTGGCCGCTGACATCCTGATGCACGGCAAACAGCGCGGGCACGCCGCGACCGCGCTCGTATTCGCTGCGCACCAGCGCACCCGGACCCTTCGGCGCGACCAGCACCACGTCGATGTCCGCGCGCGAGGTGATCTGCTTGAAGTGCACGTTGAAGCCGTGCGCGAACAGCAGCGCGGCACCGGGCTTGATGTTCGGTTCGATCGCCTCCTTGTACAGCGCCGGCTGCACCATGTCCGGCGTCAGCACGGCAACCAGGTCGGCACCGCGCACTGCGTTGGCCGGTTCGACCACGGCGAAGCCATCGGCCTCGGCACGCTTCCAGGTCGGGCCGCCGGGCCGCAGGCCGACCACGACGTCGAGGCCGGAATCGCGCAGGTTCAGCGCATGCGCGCGGCCCTGGCTGCCGTAGCCGAGCACGGCGATGCGGGCGTTTTTCAGGATGTTGGGAGAAGTGGTGGTGCTCATGCGGTGACTCCTGCAGGTTCGTTGAGGGTAGTTGTCGAGGCGGTTGGCGCGGTACGAGAAGTGGACGTCTGGACGTCCGTTCGTTGATTGGTGGTGGCGCCGTCGGAGGCGGAGCCGACCAGGAGCGCGTATTTCGCCAGCGCGCCATGGGTGACTTTCGGCGGGCGCGGGTGCCAGCCCGCCCGGCGGCTTTCCAGGTCGGCGCTGGTGCGCAGCTCGCGGTGCTCGGCATCGATCACCACGCGGTCGCCGTCGCGCAGCAGCGCGATCGGGCCGCCGCGTGCCGCTTCCGGCGCGATGTGGCCGACCATGAAGCCGTGGGTGGCGCCGGAGAAACGGCCGTCGGTGATCAGCGCCACGTCGTTGCCGAGGCCGCGGCCGACCAGTGCCGCGGTGACGCCGAGCATCTCGCGCATGCCGGGGCCGCCGGCGGGTCCTTCGTTGCGGATTACGATGACGTCGCCGGCATGGATGCGATCGCCCTGCACGGCGGCGAACGCTTCTTCCTCGCTCTCGAATACGCGCGCGCTGCCTTCGAAGTGGCCGCTCTTGCCGGCCAGCTTGAGGATGCAGCCCTCCGGTGCGAGGTTGCCGTACAGGATCGAATAGCCGCCGCGCGGTTTCAGTGGCTGGCTGACCGGATGCACCACGTCCTGCGCTTCCGCACGCGGCGCCGCCGCCGCTTCGGCGAACAGGCTGCGGCCGGTGACGGTGGGTGCGTCCTCCAGCATGCCGGCGGCGATCAGTTCCTGCGCCACGCGCGCGCTGCCGCCGGCGCCGAACATCTCCACCGCGGTGTAGCGCCCACCGGGCAGCAGGTCGGCGATGACCGGCGTGTGCACCGAAGCAGGCTCGAAATCTTCCAGCGTCCACTCGACGCCGGCTTCGCGCGCGATCGCCAGCAGGTGCAGCACCGCGTTGGTGGAACCGGCGGTGGCGGCGACCATGCGGGCGGCGTTGCGGAACGAGGTTCGGGTCAGCATTTCGCGTGGGGTGCGCTCGGTCTTGAGGCACTCCATCACCAGCTCGCCGCAGCGGAATGCGGCCGCGCCCTTGGCCGGGTGCGTGGCCGGGATATCGTTGAAGCCCATCGGCGACAGGCCCAGCGTGGTCAGCACCATCGCCATCGTGTTGGCGGTGAACTGGCCACCGCAGGCACCGGCGCCAGGACAGGCGTCGCGCTCGACCGCGGCCAGTTCGGCGTCGTCGATCTTGCCGGCGCCATGCGCACCGACGGCTTCGAACACCTGCTGGATGGTGATCGGATGGTTGTCGTGCGTGCCGTGCGCGATGCTGCCGCCGTACAGCGCGACGCCGGGAATGTTCAGCCGGGCCAGCGCCATGGCGGCCGCGGGAATGGTCTTGTCGCAGCCGCACAGCACCACCATCGCGTCCAGGCAGTGACCGTCCACCGCCAGCTCGATCGAATCGGTGATCACCTCGCGGCTGATCAACGAGGCGCGCATGCCGGGCGTACCCATCGCGATACCGTCGGTGACGGCGATCGTGTTGAACTCGATCGGCGTGCCGCCGGCGGCGCGGATGCCGGCGGCGGCCTCGACCGCCAGCTCGCGCAGGTTGAGGTTGCACGGACTCACGTTCGACCAGGTGTGCACCACCGCGATCAGCGGCCGGGCAATCGCCGCGTCGTCCAGTCCGGTGGCGCGCAACATCGCGCGGGCAGGGGCGCGGTCGGGGCCGCTCTTGATCAGGTCACTGCGCATGGGTGTTCCGCTGGGTGGATGGAAACCGGGTCGAAGGAAAAAAGCGTCCCCTGCGTGCGGGGGAAATTGGCGAAGCGGACGGGAACGGGCGCCTTGGGAACGCACGGAGGGCATCCGGTGCCGAGAACACGCAGGGGACGGCAGAAAAGGCGGACGCGTCCGTGCGTCCGCTGGGGAAACGTTGTTCAAAGCCAAGCTGATCGAAGCCAGGTTGATGGGAGCCGGGTCGATGAGCGCCGGTGGTTCGCGTCAGCCGCATGCGCGTGCTCCGCTGAAGAACGCGGCGGTGCTGTCGGCGTGGTCCTCGATCGCGGCGAGTACGGCATCGCGCACTGCCTCGGTGCCGGCAGTGCCGCCGATGTCGCGGCTGTGCGGGCCATGGCGCAGCACCCGGTCGACTGCCGCCTCGACGGCGATCGCTTCGGCTTCCAGGCCCAGCGAATGACGCAGCAGCAGCGCGGCGGAGAGGATCGCGCCGACCGGATTGGCCACGCCCTGGCCGGCAATGTCCGGCGCGGAGCCATGGATCGGCTCGTACAGGCCGGCCTTGCCGTCGCCCATCGACGCGGACGGCAGCAGGCCCAGCGAACCGGCCAGCGCGGCGGCCTCGTCGGTGAGGATGTCGCCAAACAGGTTCTCGGTGACCACCACGTCGTAGCGGCTGGGCTGGGTCAGCAGCAGCATCGCCATCGAGTCGACCAGCTGGTGCTCGACCTTCACGTCCGGGTAGTCGGCGGCGATGCGCTGCACGGTGCTGCGCCACAGGCGCGAGGTCTCCAGCACGTTGGCCTTGTCCACCGAGGTGAGGTGACGCCGGCGGCCGCGTGCCAGCTCGAACGCGCGGCGCACCACCCGCTCGACTTCGGCGACGGTGTACTTGCATTCGTCGGTGGCGGCATCGGCGCTGCGCGTCTTCGCGCCGAAGTAGGCGCCGCCGGTGAGTTCGCGCACGAACAGCACGTCGACGTTTTTCAGTTTCTCGTTCTTCAGCGGCGACAGGTTGGCCAGTGCCGGATGCACCTGCAGCGGGCGCAGGTTGGCGTATACGCCCAGCGCGGCGCGCAGCGCCAGCAGGCCCTGCTCGGGACGCACGCTCGCATTCGGATCGGACCACTTTGGGCCGCCGACCGCGCCCAGCAGCACCGCGTCGGCGGACTGGCAGGCCGCCAGCGACGCTGCCGGCAACGATTCGCCGGTGGCGTCGATCGCGGCGCCGCCGATCAGCTGTTCGTCGAACGTGAACACGTGCTCGTAGCGGGCGGCCACGGTCTTCAACGCGGCGACCGCGGCGGCGGTGACTTCGGGGCCGACGCCATCGCCGGGCAAGGTGACGATGTGTGCCTTCATGCCGCTTTCTCCAGTTGTTCGTAGTGAGTGATCGCGTCGGCGTGCTGCAGCAGGTAGCCGAGCTGGTCGACGCCGTTGAGCAGGCAGTGCCGTGCGAACGGCTCCAGCCGGAACGGAATGCGGCCGCCGTCGGGCAGCGCGATGAACTGGCCGCGCACGTCGATCACCAGTTCGATGCCGGGGTGCTTGAGCAGCCAGCGGTGCTCGAGCTCGTCGATCACGATCGCCAGCAAGCCGTTCTTCAGCGCGTTGCCGCGGAAGATGTCCGCGATCTCGCTGCACAGCACCGCCTGCACGCCGTAGTCGAGCAGCGCCCACGGCGCGTGTTCGCGCGAAGAGCCGCAGCCGAAGTTGCGTCCGGCCACGACGATGGAGCAGCCCTGCGCCTGCGGCTGGTTCAGCGGGAAGGCCGGGTTGTCGCTGCCGTCGGCCAGATAGCGCCAGTCGTGGAAACACAGCTTGCCCAGCCCTTCGCGGGTGGTGGTGGTGAGGAATCGCGCCGGGATGATGCGGTCGGTATCGATGTTCTCGTCGGCCAGCACGGCGGTGCGCGAGTGGATGCGGGTGATGGGCTTCATGGCGGATCCTGGTGTGGAGAAGTGAGTGGAGAGGAGTGAGAAACGAGTGGAAGGCAAGAGAGCAGCGTCGAGACTCCGGGTGGAGGCTTTCTCTCGTTTCTCGCTTCTCTCCACTCACTCCTGTTTCTCATGCCGCTACCTCCACCAGGTAGTCGCGCGGATCGGCGATGCGGCCGGCCAGCGCGGACGCCGCGGCGGTGGCCGGGCTGGCCAGTACGGTGCGGGCGCCCTTGCCCTGGCGGCCTTCGAAGTTGCGGTTGGAGGTGCTCACCACCAGCTGGCCCGGCTGGGCCAGGTCGCCGTTCATGGCGATGCACATCGAGCAACCCGGCACACGCCACTCGGCGCCGGCGGCGGTGAATACCTGATGCAGACCCTCGCGCTCGGCGTCGCGGCGCACCGCTTCGGAGCCGGGCACCACCAGCATGCGCACGCCATCGGCGACGCGGCGGCCGCGCAGCACGTTGGCGGCCTCGCGCAGGTCGGAAAGGCGCGAGTTGGTGCAGCTGCCGACGAACACCACGTCGACCGGCGTGCCCTGCATCGGCTTGCCTGCTTCGCTTTTCATGTAGTCCAGCGCACGGCGTTCCTGCGCATTGGTCGCCGCCGGCACCGGCGCGTCCATCGCGATCGCCATGCCCGGATGGGTGCCGTAGGTGACCGTCGGCTTCACCTTGCCCGCGTCGATGCGGACTTCGCAGTCGTAGGTGGCGTCGTCGTCGCTGCGCAAGGCGCGCCAGCGCTCCACCGCGGCATCCCACGCGGCGCCCTGCGGCACGCGCGGACGTCCCTTCAGCCAGGCGAAGGTGGTCTCGTCCGGCGCGATCAGCCCGGCGCGTGCGCCGGCTTCGATCGACATGTTGCAGACGGTCATGCGCTCGTCCATCGACAGCGCCTCGATCGCCGCGCCGCGGTACTCGAGTACGTAGCCGGTGCCGCCGTCGACGCCGATCGTGCCGATGATGTGCAGGATCAGATCCTTCGCGCCGATGCCTGGCGGCAACTGGCCGTCCACATGCACCGCCATGGTCTTCGGCTTGCGTTGCAGCAGGCACTGCGTCGCCATCACGTGGCCGACTTCGGTGGTGCCGATGCCGAATGCCAGCGCGCCGAACGCGCCATGCGTGGACGTGTGGCTGTCGCCGCAGACGATCGTCATGCCGGGCTGGGTGGCACCCAGCTCCGGACCGATCACGTGCACGATGCCGCGATCGGCGCTGTCCCAGCCGTGCAGCTCGACGCCGAATTCGCGGCAGTTCGTTTCCAGCTGGGTCACCTGCGCCTGCGCTTCGGCGTTCGCGTAGGGGCGGCTGCCGTCGGCATTCCTCGGCAAGGTCGGCGTGGAATGATCCAGCGTGGCCAGCATGCGATCGGGACGACGCAGCGGCAGGCCGCGCTCGCGCAGTTCGCTGAACGCCTGCGGCGAAGTCACCTCGTGCACCAGATGCAGGTCCACGTAGAGCACCGCCGGCGTGTCGGCGGTTTCGGGCACGACGACATGCGCGTTCCACACCTTCTCGAATAAGGTCTTCGCACTCACGCCGATGCCTCCATAGGAGCGAGCTGTTGATGAGGAGTCCGGCCATGGATGGCCGGGTTTTGATCTTCGCGGTCAGGGACGACCGCATTAATCAAACTCAACCAGCCCCAGCGGTCTTCGGTACGGCCGTCGAACAGGCCGAAGAACGCCTGCTGCAATTGTCTGGTGATCGGGCCGGGCGTGCCGGGGCCGACGACCTTGCGATCGACCGAGCGCACCGGCGTGATCTCGGCGGCGGTGCCGGTCATGAACACTTCGTCGGCGGTGTACAGCGCCTCGCGGGGCAGGTCGCGCTCTTCCACCGCGATGCCGAGATCGGCGGCCAGCGTGAGCACGCTGTCGCGGGTGATGCCGGCGAGGATGCCGGCGCTCGACGGCGGCGTGAGCAGCTTGCCGCGCTTGACCAGGAAGAGGTTTTCGCCGGCGCCTTCGCTGAGCAAGCCGTTGTGGCCCAGCGCGATGCCTTCGTCGTAGCCGCCGCGACGCGCTTCCAGTCCGATCAGCTGGCTGCTGAGGTAGTTGCCGCCGGCCTTGGCCCAGCTCGGCAAGGTGTTCGGCGCGGGGCGATGCCACGAGGACACGCACACGTCGGCGCCTTTTTCCACCGCATCGCCCAGGTACGCGCCCCAGTCCAGCGCCATGATCGCCACCTCGACCGGCGAGCCGCCCTTCGGCAGCACGCCCAGGCCGCCGGCGCCGCGGAACACGATGGGCCGCACGTAAGCCGAGCGCATCGCGTTGGCGCGGATCAGTTCCATGCAGGCCGCGTTGATCTCGTCCTCGCTGTAGCCGATCTCGATCTCGTAGATCGCCGCCGATTCGAACAGCCGCCGCGTGTGTTCGGCCAGCCGGAAATACGCGGGCCCTTGCGGCGTGGCGTAGACGCGCTCACCTTCGAACACCGAGGAGCCGTAGTGCAGGGCATGCGTGCTGACATGGACGCTGGCATCGGCCCAGGGCTTGATGCGACCGTTGTGCCACAGGAAAGACGTGTTGCTCATGACGGCTCCTTACAGGTTGGCGACGGCGACCGGCGGGGTGGCCGGCATCTGTCGTTCGATACGGTTGACGATGGCGAGCGCGGCCAGCGCGGTGGCTTCGACGATGTCGGTGCTGACGCCGTGGCCGCGCCATTCGCGGGCGGCATGGCGGGCGGTGAGCTGGGCCTGGCCCTGGGCGTCGCCGCCTTCGCTGACGGCGCGTACCTGGAAATCGGTCAGCTGCAGGTCGCTGCCGGTGGCGCGTTCGATCGCGCGCAGCACGGCATCGACCGGGCCATCGCCGATCGCCGCTTCGCCGACTTCGCGGCCGTCGTCATGGCGCAGCTTCACCGAAGCCGAGGCGCTGCCGCCCAGATGCGTGCTGGTGTTCAGTTGCACCAGTCGCCACGGGCCGGCCGCATCCGGGTCCAGGCCCAGCGCGATCGCTTCCAGATCCTCGTCGTGCACTTCGCGCTTCTTGTCGGCCAGCGTCTTGAAGCGACCGAAGATCGCGTCCAGCGCCGCGTCATCCGGCGTGTGCCCCAGCGTCTCCAGCCGCTGGCGCAGCGCAGCGCGGCCGGAGTGCTTGCCCAGCACCAGCCGCGTCTCGGCGATGCCGACGTCCTGCGGACGCATGATTTCGTAGGTGCCGCGATGCTTGAGCATGCCGTGCTGGTGGATGCCCGACTCGTGCGCGAACGCGTTGTCGCCCACGATCGCCTTGTTGCGCGGCACGGCCTGGCCGGTCAGTTGGGTCAGCAGGCGCGAGGTGGGGTACAGCCGGCGCGTGTCGATGCGGGTGTCGACGCCGAAATGCGGCGCGCGCACTTTCAGCGCCATCACGACTTCCTCCAAGGCGGCGTTGCCGGCGCGCTCGCCGATGCCGTTGATGGTGCACTCCACCTGGCGCGCGCCGGCGCTTACCGCGGCCAGGCTGTTGGCTACCGCCATGCCGAGGTCGTCATGGCAGTGGCTGGAGAAGATCACCTTGTGCGCATCGCGCACATGCCGGCGCAGGTAGCTGAACAGCTCGACGATTTCGGCCGGGGTGGTATAGCCCACCGTGTCCGGCGCATTCAGCGTGGTGGCGCCAGCGGCGACGACGGCGCTGAACACCTCGGCGAGGAATGCGGGTTCGGTCCGCAAAGCGTCTTCGGCGGAGAACTCCACCTCGTGGCACAGTCCGCGGGCGCGCTCAACCGCGGCCACCGCGGCATCGACCACCTGCGTCTTGCTCATGCCCAGCTTGTGCTCGCGATGCAGCGGGCTGGTCGACAGGAACACGTGGATGCGCGCATGCCGCGCCTGTTCCAGTGCGCGTGCGGCGCTGTCGATGTCGCCATTCTGGCAGCGCGCCAGCGCGCACACCGTGGTGGTCTTCAGCGTGCGGGCGATTTCGGCCACCGCGGCGAAATCATCCGGCGAAGCCTGCGGGAAACCCGCTTCCAGCACGTCGACGCCGAGCGCCTCCAGTGCTTGTGCGATGCGCAACTTCGTGCGCCGGTCCATCGAGAAACCGGGCGCCTGCTCGCCGTCGCGCAAGGTTGTGTCGAAGATGCGTACGCGGTCGTCGTCAGCGCGGGCGCTGCCGGAGGTTGTTGCTGCTACGTCTGAATCGGGGTTCATCGCTGGCTCCGCTGATGCGAGCCGAGGGCAACAAAAAACCCCGCGCCGTTGCCGGTGCGGGGTTCTTTGGGAGTCTTCAGGTTATTGCTTAGTTACCTGGACACATGCCCTCAGCCCGCACCTCCGTTGGTAATGAGGAGTACGAGTACAAGGGCAAGAAGGAGCGTGCCGCGAACCTGCAGCAGACCGGCAATCGTCGCGAGACGATTGTTTTCGGTGGTGCTGCGGTGGCTGTTGCGCTGCGACATGTGGTTGACCGTAAGGCAGGTCGTACGGAGCTGTCAACTGTTTTTTTTATGACGAAAACTTCTAAGCACGCCGGATGCGGTTTGGACGGCTAGCCGTCCAAGCACCTTCACATGCCGCGGCTCTGTCGGGTTTGCGCGGTTTTTGCTGCGAAACGGAGCCGTGCAGGAAGCTGCATGGCTGACTGTGCTCAGTCGCGCGCATCGAGCAGTGCCAGCAGGCCCTGGCGGCGTTTGACCGAGAGCTTGCGGACGGCTTTGAGCACCTTCTGCTCGTCCGGGCTCAGCACTTCGTAGTTCCTGGCTTCCTCGCCCAGCGACGGCTGCACCACCATCGGGCCGCGCCCCGTCGCCAGCCAGTTCAGGCTGACCCGGCAATCGTCGGCGATCTCGATCAGGCGGCCGAGCTCGGGTATGGCACGGCCAGCCAGCCACAGTCGTGCCGTCTCGCGGGCGATGGCGTAGTAGTTGGCCAGCGCCGTCGTGCGCTGTCGACCGGGAGGAATCATCGTGCGGTCGAGCGCCTGCTGAAGGCGTTGCCCAAAATGGCTGGAAGCGGATGCTTTGAGACTCATGAGCCCGCCGAGTGTTGCACCCGCAGTACGTCATAAATCCAAGCCGAATTGGTTGACAATGGCAATCGCAAATGGTGAATATGAGCGGCGCACCACAGTTTGCCGGGCTCTCCAGCACGAGCGCCATGGCAGCCTCTGACGCCGCACCGGGAGCGCTTGACGTGGCCATGGAAAGGAGCGAGTCGTGGATGAGACGCTGTTCACATTGCATCTGCGTTTGACACAGCCGGAGATCACCAGCCTGCTGATGGCCCAGATCACGCAGACAAGACTCAGCCGGCTGACATTCGGCGAGGTCGCGCCGATCACCTGCGTCGACCGGTCCGTACTGGAAAAGCTGGTGTGGGCGCAGCAGCTGGTATCACTGGAAAAAGCGAGATAGGGCCGGTGCCAACATCGCCGGCGTAGCCGCGCGTTCCCTGGATTGGCCCGATCCGCCCTGTCTCGCTGAGGAACGCCTGGACAAGCTTCTGCCCGTCGCCGAGCTGCCCGTTTGCCTGTGGGGGCGAGTTCAGTCGCGAGGCGTGGCAGCGCGCTGCGCCACCCGGTTGTGTCGAGCCGCTGTAATGCCGAGATGCTGCAGGTCGCTGCCGCGCCATCGCGACTGAAGTCGCTCCCACAAATATTTCCGACCATCCCTCAATGGCTCGATAGCCAGGTTCTGAGCGCGGCGTCATTCGCCGGCAGCGGTTCGGCATGGGCCGGACGCGCCAGCATCGCGGCGAGCGCGGGAGGTACCGCGAGCGGATGGCCGATCAGCGGTTCCACCACGCTCTCGAACTTCGCCGGGTGGGCGGTGGCGACCACTGCCCATGGCGAGCGATCGCCGGCCTGGCGCAGCCGATCGAGCTGGTGCATCGCGGTGGCGGTGTGCGGACAGAACACCTCGCCGTGTTCTCGCGCGTGGCTGGCGACGGTGTCGCGGATGGCGGCATCGTCGACGCTGTGTGCCTGCAGCAGATCGCGCAGGTGGTTTTCATCGGGAAAGGTCCAGCGCAGCCGCTCGAAGTTGCTCGGTGCGCCCACGTCCATGGCGTTCGCCAGCGTGGCCACGGCTTCGCGGGGCGCGTAATCGGCGCCGGCGAAGTAATCGGGCAGGGTGGCATTGGCGTTGCAGGCCAGCCGTACCTCGCCGACCGGCAGCCCCAGCTTGCGCACCCACAGGCAGGCCAGCGCGTTGCCCAGGTTGCCGGTGGGCACGATGAAGTTCAGCGGCGTGCCGTGTTCGCGCCACCAGCCCAGCGCCGCATGCGCGTAGTAGCTCATCTGCGGCAGCAGGCGGCCGAGGCTGATGCTGTTGGCCGAGGACAGCGGCAGTCGCGCCTGCAAGCTGCCGTCGCCGAGCGCGGCCTTGACCATGCGCTGGCAATCGTCGAAGCGGCCGGCCACGCGCAGCGCGCTGACGTTGTCGCCGAAGCAGCCGAGCTGGTGCGCCTGGCGCGGCGAAACCAGCCCGTCGGGATACAGGATCACCACGCGCACGTCCGCTTGCCTGTGGAACGCCGCCGCCACTGCGGCGCCGGTGTCGCCCGAGGTGGCGACCAGGATGGTCAGCGGCCGTGCATCGAGGCGCGGAAGCCGGCGCAGGGAGGCGGCGAGAAAACGTGCGCCGAAATCCTTGAACGCCGAGGTCGGGCCATGGAACAGCTCCAGCATCGGCGTGGCGGGATGGGCGGCCAAGGCACGCAGCGGCGCGTCGAACGTGAATGCCTCGGCGCAAATCACCTTCAGGTCGTCGGCGAGCGGATCGCCGGCGAAGAACGGCGCCAGCAAGGTGGCCGCGGTGTCGGCCAGCGGGCCGCGCGGATCGAAGGCGGCCGGATCGATCGATGGCAAGGCCTCGGGCACGTAAAGGCCGCCGTCGGGAGCGAGCCCGGCGGCGATGGCCTGGCTGATCGGCACGGCCGGAGCGGCGCCGCGGGTGCTGTGGTAGCGCAATGGTTGGCTCATGGCCGCCTCGAATAGTGTGCGCCTGCCGCGAACATGCTGGGAGCGGCTGCTGTGGGAGCGGCTTCAGCCGCGATACCTTCCAGCCTCATCGCAAGGTCATCGCGACTGAAGTCGCTCCCACATCCACACGCACACCCATTCCCACAGATCGCGCTCATGCCTGGGCCCCGTCGATAGAGGGGATCAACGCGGCGGCCGGACCGTCGACCGGCGACACCCACCCATCGCTGTCCAGCCCCGCCTCGGCGAACGCAGCCTGCATCGCGGTGACGGCGGTTTCGGCGTCGGTGCGGTTGTCGTACCAGCCGAACACGCTGGGACCGGCACCGGAAATGCTGGCGCCCAGCGCGCGATGATCCAGCGCGGCCTGTTTCACCCGCGCGAAGTTGGGTATCAGCGGTGCGCGGCGTGGTTCCACCAGTACATCCTTGAGGCCCTCGCGCACCAGCGCCGCATCGCCGCGATAGCAGCCGGCCAGCACCAGGGCGAGGTTCGAGCTTTGCGCCACGAACTCGCCCAGCGCGTAGTGCCCGGCCAGTGCCGCACGAGCCTTGCGCGTTTCCAGCACCGCGTGCGGATGCACCAGCGCGCAATGCCAGTCCGCCGGCACCGGGATGCGCAGCAGGCGCTCGTGGGTGGCCAGCACCAGGCCGCCGAGCAGCATCGAGCCGAGATTGTCGCCGTGCCGGCTGCCGCTGGCCACGGTCTCGCCGTCCAGCGCGAAACCGTATAGCGACTCGCGCGGAAGCGGCTGCACCAGCAAGGCGTTGGCGGCCACCAGCGCAGCCACGCAGGACGCGGCCGAACCGCCCATGCCCGAACCCAGTGCAATGCCTTTGTGCAGGATCAGCTCGAAACCGTGCTGCAGGCCCAGCGCCTTGCGCAAGGCGAGCAGGGCGACGCCCGCCGTGTTCTGCCGCGGGTCGGTCGGCAGTTCGGTGACGCAGCCGCGGATCGCCGCGATGCGCACCACCGGCTCGTCGATCCGGCGCACCTCGGCGCGATCGCCGGCGCCGGCCAGGCTGTGGCCGAGCAGGTCGAAACCCACGCCCACGTTGCCGACGCTGGCAGGTGCGAAGGCGTAGGCGACCTGGGGAAGTTTGGGGCGGCGCGGTGCGGCCATGACGGGTTCCAGCAAGTCGGTACCCAGGAAGTCGGTACCCATGAAATCGGAATTCATGCGCGCACCTCCAGCGACTCGGCGATGCGCAGCAGGTCGGAGAACACGCCGGCGGCGGTCACTTCGGGACCGGCGCCGGGGCCTTGCACCGATAGGGGATTGTCGCAGTAACGGCGTGTCGTGAACTGCACGATGTTGTCGGTCAGCCGCGTGTGCGCGAACGGGTGCTTCGCGGGCAGGACGACCAGCTTGACGCGGGCGCGGCCATGACGGTCCAGGCTGGCGACGTAGCGCAGCACGCCGCCGGCCGTGGTCGCCTCGGTCAGCCGGGCGGACATCAGCGCGTCCAGTTCGTGCAGCCGTTGCAGGCAGTCTTCGAGCGGAAGGGCAGCCAGCGCGCGCGGCACCAGACTCTCCACCGCGACATCCTCCAGCGACAGCGGCCAGCCCGCTTCGCGTGCCAGGATCACCAGCTTGCGCGCCACGTCCATGCCGGACAGGTCGTCGCGCGGATCCGGTTCGGTGTAGCCCAGTGCATGCGCCTCGCGCACCAGCGCCGAGAACGGCTGCTGGCCGTCATGGCGGTTGCACAGCCATGCCAGCGTGCCGGAGAACATGCCCTCCACCGCCAGCAGTTCGTCGCCGGTGTCGAGCAGATCGCGCAGCGTCTGCACCACCGGCAGGCCCGCGCATACGGTGGCCTCGTAGCGGAAGCGCGCGCCGCTGGCGCAGGCTGCGCGGATGGCCTGCCAACGCGGCAGCGGGCCGCTGCCGGCGAGCTTGTTCGGCGTCACCACGTGCACGCCGGCGCCGAGCCAGCGGGGATAGTGGGCGGCCACGTCATCGTTCGCGCTGCAGTCGATCAGCAGCGCGTGCCGGCCATCGTTGCCGCGCACGTGCTCGGCAAACGCATCCAGGTCGTTCGGCCGCCAGATCTGTGCGCCGCCGTGGCGGCCGTTGAGTTCGGCATCGTCGCAGTCCAGCCACATGCGCTTGCTGGCCACCACGCCGCACAACCGCAGTTCCAGTCCGTTGTCGCGAAGCAGCCGCGGCTGCGCGGCCCGCAGCTGTTCCAGCAGGGCGCTGCCGACCCGGCCCGGGCCGATCACGCCCACGCACAGCACACGCCGACGCGGCGTCGCCGCCGATGCAGGCAGGGGAAGCAGGAGCCGCGGCGGATATTCGGCAAGCTCGGACGCACAGATGTTCACGATGACCTCCAGTTGAGGCCCGTGCTCGCTGGCGGATCGGCTTGTGCTTGGGGAGTGCACCGGCCCGCCTCATCGAGGGCGGGGCCGTTGCGTAGTGAAGAACCTATTCGCGCACGGACACCCACCCCGACCGAGTCGTGGTGGTAATCGTAATCGTGGTGGCGAAGGAACGAATGTTGACGCCCGCCAGCAACGGCACGTGCCCGGCGGAGGCCGGGGCGAAATGCATGCGTGCTGGCGAGAAAAGCGGCGACATGGAACCGACCTTAAAGGGATTGCTGCGCTGAGGTCAACAGATTCATTTGCAACTTTTCGTTATATCCAGTCAACGCATGATCCCGGTGTGGCCCAGCGAATAGCGCCCGGGCTGCGGCCAGACGGCCAGTCCGTGCGGCTCGGCGCCGACCTTGATGGATCTGACCGCGCCGGTGGTGGTGTCGAACGCGTAGACCACATCGTCGAAGCGTCCCGACAGCCACAGCAGCTTGCCGTCGGCGCTGACATTGCCCATGTCCGGGCTGCCGCCGTGCGGGATCGGCCAGTTCGCGACGACCTTGCGCGTGGCGAAATCGATCACCGACACGCTGCCCTTGCCGTGGCGCGGCCCGTGGATGCGGTTGGAGCCGCGGTTGGCGACATACAGCTTGGTGCCGTCCCGGCTCGGATACATCCCGTGCGTACCGACGCCGGTCTTGATGAACCCGATCTTGGTGAAGCTGTCGCCGTCGACCAGGAAGACCCCGTTCGCCATCATGTCGGCGACATAGAACACCTTGCCGTCGGGCGAGATGCGGATGTCCTGCGGCATACCCTTCTTGTCGAGCAGCAGATAGCCCACCACCTTGCGCTTGACCATGTCGATCTTGGCCAGCCTGCCGCCGAATTCGCAGGTGAAGATCGCGTACCTGCCGTCGATCGAGAAATCGGCGTGATTGATGCCCTTGCACTGCGGCACGGACAGGCTGCCGTGCAACGCCATCGTATGCGCATCGCGGAAGTCCAGCCGCGCATGCGACTCCGCCACCACGATCGCCTCCTTGCCGTTCGGCGTGAAGTACATGTTGTAGGGATCGTCCACCGCGATCGCCTTGCCCGGCTTGCCGGTCTTCGGGTCGATCGGGGTGAGGCTGCCGTCGTTGTGTCCCTCGGCGTTGTTGGTCACCCACAGCGTCTTCAGATCCCATGCCGGAACCACGTGCTGCGGGCTGTGGCCGACGGGAAAGGTATCGATCACCTTGAACTTCGCCGGGTCGATCACGGAGACCGTGTTCGAGCGCAGGTTGGGAACGTAGATCCGCGGCAAGGCTCCAGCTACCGCCGGACTGAGGTGATTGACGCCGGCCTCGCTGTACATGTTGCCGGCGTTCATAACGGCAGGCATGCCGGCCACGGTAGCCACGGACTGTGCGGCGGCGATGGACGTACCGCAGACGCCGGCCAGGGCAACGCCGACACACGCGGCGATCCGGAAAAAACGAGAGGAACGTGGAGTCATGGCGATCTTCGTTATCAGTGATGGGAAGTAGTGGGGTATGGGTGTCGCATTATCGCCCAGCGGTGTCCTTCCTGATGGCATCGACCGTGCGCGACACGATCGCGTCGATACCGAGACGGCCGAGCGCCGCGGTGGAGCGGCGCGGGTCGCCGCCATAAACGCCGTCCGCCGGGCCGAGTTTCGCGCCGCTGTGCAATCGGTCCAGCCGGACCATCTGCGGCGCGACGGCGAGTTGCAGGGAGGTGTCGGCGAGTCCCGCATGCGTGCCGATTTCGTCGTCGCGATAACCCCGCTGACGCAGGATACGCGCGTAACCGTCCGAGCTGGCGCCGTAGTATTCCGGCGGCACGAAGGCCCGCGCCGCGGAGCGGGCCCAGCTCTTGTTGAGGTGGGCGGCTACCCGTTTGAGATCGTTCTGGTAGCCGCCGTGGTCGCCCAGGAAGACGATGTTGCGGAAACCATGCACGGCAAAACTGTTCGCGGCGGACTCCAGCATCTTCTCGAACACCTCGTCGGGGATGGTGATGGTTCCGGGAAAGCGCATGTGCGCCGTCGGCGGCGCGTAGCTGCCTTCGGGCACATACGCGACGACCGGCGCGACCAGCGCATTGCCCAGCGCTTCCGCAATCCGCTGCGACAACCACGCCGCACGGGCGTTGTGCTTGCCCAGCGCGACGTCCGGGCCGCTCTGCTCGGTACCGCCGATCGGGATGATGATGGTGGTCCTGCCCGCCTGGACCTGGTCGCGCACTTCGGTCCAGGTGAGGTCCTGCAGCAGCACGGTTTTCGGTGTCTGCGCAAACACGGCCTGGGTCGCGAAGAGCAAAACGGCAACGGCGAAGGCTCGTCGCCATGGGTGATGGATCATGAACAGTCCTTGCTGGTGCGAGTCCGCGCGCGGTAGCGCGAGGGAATACCTATGGAGACCTCGAAAGCCCGGCCAGTACTCGTCATCCCAGCGAAAGCTGGGATCCAGCGCCCTTGGGTTTCAAGGATTAGAGTCACTGGGTCCCAGCTTTCGCTGGGATGACAGTCCATGCCACAGGTTTTTCGAGGCCCCCTATAGTGGGTCGAGAACAACGATAAGGGAACCTCGACAGCCGGCCTTTCGTCCGCATGGCAGGGCCTCACGGGTAGCGCAGTGCTTCCACCAGCAGCGAAAACGCCGGCGAGTGCTGGCGCCTGCTCGGGTAGTAGAGGTGATAGCCGGGAAACGGCGGGCACCAGTCGCCCAGCAGGCGCTCGAGCCTGCCCGCCGCGATATCCGCCAGCACCATGTCCTCCGGCAGACAGGCCAGGCCGAAGCCGTCGAGAGCCGCCGTGCGGATCTGCCCGCTGCTGTTGAAGACCAGCCGGCCCTCCACGCGAACGTTCAGGGCGTGGCCGTCTTGTTCGAACTCCCATGCGTAAAGTCCGCCATGGGTAAGGAAGCGGATATTGATGCAGTCGTGCCCGGTGAGATCGCGCGGGGTATGCACGGGCGGACGCAAAGCAAGGTAGTCGGGCGCGCCGACGACGGCCATCCGCATCGGCGGCCCGATGGGTGTGGCGACCATGTCCTTGGCCACCTGCTCGCCCAGACGAATGCCCGCATCGAATCGCTGGGCGACGACGTCGATCAAGGCGGAGTCGGAAATGACTTCGATGTGGATGTCCGGGTAGTCCGGCAAGAGTTTCCGCAGCGCCGGCCAGAGAATCGTCGTGGCGGCGTGTTCGCCGGTGGTGATGCGCAAGGTGCCGCTGGGCTTGTCGCGCAGCTCGCTCAGGTTCGCCAGGGCCGCATCGATGTCGCCGAAGTTGGGTGCCAGTTCCCGGAAGAGGCGCTCGCCCGCCTCGGTGGGGGCGACGTTGCGCGTGGTCCGGGTGAGCAGGCGCAGGCCGAGCCGGGCTTCCAGTCCGCGGATGGTGTGGCTGAGCGCCGATGGGGACACGCCCAGTTGCGCGGCGGCGCGGGTGAAGCTCCGTTCGCGCGCCACCGTCAGGAAGGCCAGCAGATCGTTGTAGTTCTCGCGAGGCATGCGCCGGTCGCCGATTAATGAATATAAATCATAGGTGCATTCGGATTGCGCCGTCTAATCAAGCAAGCGCCGCCGGCACAGACTACGTGCATCCCCCCTTTCGGCAGGAGCAAAACCGTGAAAAAGCGCACTCTCGGCAAGAGCGGCCTGGAAGTCTCGGCGCTCGGTTTTGGCTGCATGGGTCTGAACTTCGCCTATGGTGCTGCGATGGAGAAACAGGATGCGATCGCCTTGCTTCGGCAGGCTGTCGAAGCCGGCGTGACGTTCTTCGACACCGCCGAAGCCTATGGACCGTTCACCAACGAGGAACTGGTGGGCGAGGCATTGGCGCCGTTTCGCGACCAGTTGGTGATCGCCACCAAGTTCGGCTTCAAGGACGGTAACTCGACGACGGGCATGGACAGCCGGCCGGTGCGTATCCGTGAGGTCGCCGAAGCGTCGCTCAAGCGACTCAGGACCGACCGCATCGACTTGTTCTACCAGCATCGCGTCGATCCGAATGTGCCGATGGAGGACGTGGCCGGCACGGTCAGGGACCTGATCGCCGAAGGCAAGGTCAGGCACTTCGGTCTCTCGGAAGCGGGCGTGCAGTCGATCCGTCTTGCGCATGCCGTGCAGCCGGTGGCGGCGCTGCAAAGCGAGTACTCGCTGTGGTGGCGTGAGCCGGAGAAGGACGTGCTGCCGGCCTGCGAGGAGCTGGGCATCGGCTTCGTGCCGTTCAGTCCGCTGGGCAAGGGTTTTCTGACCGGCAAGATCGACGCGACCACCTCGTTCGCCAAGGACGACTTCCGCAACATCGTGCCGCGTTTCTCGCCCGAGGCGCGCCAGGCCAACCAGGCGCTGGTCGATCTGCTGGGCAGGATCGCCGCCGGCAAGCAGGCGACGCTCGCGCAGATCGCGCTTGCCTGGCTGCTTGCGCAGAAGCCGTGGATCGTGCCGATCCCAGGCACCACCAAGCCGCATCGCCTGCAGGAAAACATCGGCGCCGCGGCGATAGCGTTGAGCAAGGACGATCTGCGCCAGATCGAGGACGCCCTGGCCGACATCCATGTGCAGGGCGATCGTTATCCGGCCCACCTCGCCGCACGCGCGGGCAAGTGATCGCTTCGTCCATCAGAGAACGACCATGGAAATCAGCAGGAACGGCTCGCAGCCATCCATCAAGGGACCAGCCGAGTATTTCACCGGCAACGTGCGCATCGACATGCCGTTCCAGCGCACCGGCGACTCGCGCGTGGGTGGCGGCATCGTCACTTTCGAACCCGGCGCGCACAGCGCCTGGCACACGCATCCGCTGGGACAGACACTGATCGTCACTGCGGGCAAAGGCTGGACGCAGTGCGAGGGAGGATCCATCGTCGAGATCCGTGCGGGCGACATGATCTGGTGCCCGCCGGGTCACAAGCACTGGCACGGCGCAACGCCGACCACGGCCATGACCCACATCGCCATTCAGGAGGCACTGGACGGCAAGACCGTGGAATGGCTGCAGAAAGTCACCGACGCGGAATACCTGGCCGGGCCGCTTGGGTGAGCCGCGCGCACGCATTGTCGTTCCGACAGGCGCGCTACTTTGACCGTTCTTTCTCCACAAGTCGAAGGATCCATTTGCATGACGACCAAAGCCTATGGCGCCCTTGCTGCCGACAAACCGCTGGCACCGATGGACATCGAACGCCGCACGCCCGGGCCGCACGACGTGCAGATCGATATCGCCTTTTGCGGCGTATGTCATTCCGACCTCCACACCGTGCGCTCGCAATGGGCCGGCACGTTGTATCCCTGCGTGCCCGGTCACGAGATCGTGGGTCACGTCAGCGCCGTCGGGTCGAATGTCACGCGTTTCAAGGCGGGCGATACCGTGGGCGTGGGCTGTCTGGTCGACAGCTGCCAGCATTGCCCGTCCTGCGCCGAGGGGCTGGAGCAGTATTGCGAAAACGCCTTCGTGGCCACCTACAACAGCCGGACACCGGATGCGCCGGGACACACGCTGGGCGGCTATTCGCAATGCATCGTGGTCAGCGACAGCTTCGTGCTGCAGATCCGCCACCCGCGCGAACAGCTCGCCGCGGTCGCGCCGTTGCTGTGCGCAGGCATCACGACGTATTCGCCGCTGCGGCACTGGCGGGCAGGACCGGGCAAGAAGGTGGGCGTCGTCGGCATCGGCGGTCTGGGCCACATGGGCGTGAAGATCGCGCACGCCATGGGCGCGCACACCGTCGCCTTCACCACCTCGGCAGGCAAGCGGCGGGACGCGTTGAACCTGGGTGCGGACGAGGTGGTGGTATCGCGCAACGCCGATGAAATGTCCCGGCAGGCAGGCGCGTTCGACATCATCCTCGACACGGTCGCGGCCAGCCACGACCTCGACGCCTACATCAGGCTTCTCAAACGCGACGGCACGCTGGTACTGGTCGGCGTGCCCGAACATGCGCATCCGTCGCCCAGCGTGGGCAACCTCATCTTCAGGCGGACCGCGATCGCCGGTTCGATGATAGGCGGTCTCGCCGAGACTCAGGAAATGCTGGATTTCTGCGCCGAGAAGAACATCGTCGCCGACGTCGAGATGATACCGGTGCGGGACATCGACAAGGCCTACGAGCGCATGTTGAAGGGCGACGTGAAGTACCGCTTCGTCATCGACAATGCCTCGCTGGCCGGGTGAGGGATCTTCAGGCGCCGAATAATGACATCGGCCGTGAGAGAGATGCAGGCGGCGACGTATGCTCCGGCGTCAGCGCGACAAATCGATCGCGTAAGTGGCCATGCCGTCGCCGTGGTCCTTCACTTGGCGGATATGGCCGACGCCAGCCTCGCGCGCCAAGTCCTGCTTGCCGCTGGCGGCGGTGAACACTACCGGGCCGTGCGTCTTCAGCGGCGCGAACCTCCACGAGGTCGGTTCGAGATCGGCGCTGCGGATCATGTGCCGGCGCTGCAGCCACCTGGCCAGGATCTCGCGGGTGCCGTCCGGCGCCGCCAGCACGATGTCGCGGCCGTCGAGGCCGGGGAAATTGCCGCCGCCGCTGGCGCGGTAGTTGTTGGTGACGATGATGAAGGGCTCGGCCGGGGCGACCGGCTTGCCGCGGTACGTCAACGACGTGATGCGTTGGCCAACCGGTTTGGACACGTCGATGACGTAGTGGATGCCGCCCTGGATCTGGTCGAAATTGAAGCCGGGGAAATGGTCATTGACTAGCGGCTGCTCGCCGGTCTTCGCCGGGTCGATGCGGTTGAAGCGTTCGGCGGATTTTTCCAGCCAAGCCTTGAGGCCGGCGCCGTCGGTTTTCACCGCGGCCAGCGTGTTCGGATAGAAGTACAAGTCGGCGGCGCTGCGCAAGGTGAGCGGGCCGGCGGCGACGTCGGTGTAGTCGTCGGGGCCGCCGAAGCCGGTGCGGAACGCGGCGGCGGCGGACAGCACCGGCACGCCGGCCAGCTCCGGATGCAGCCGGGGCAGTTCGGCGCGCACGTAGTCGGCCTGCGCGGCGTTGATCGGCGCCAGCGCGGTCATGTTGCCTTCGTCGGCGAAGTAGCTGCTCAGTCGCACGGTGCTTTCGCCGATCGGCGTGTTGACGAAGGCAATCGCGGCCTGATGCGCCTGCTGCACCAGCGGTGCGATTTCGGGATCGGCGGGCACGCAAGAGCTCTTTTCCTGGCCTGATTTGTCCTTGCCGGATGTGAGCTGGCAGATCGGACGCACTTCGCTATGCGTATTGTCCAGATCGACCGCCCAGCGATCCTGCCGACGGTTCAGCACCAGCTGGATCACGCCCAGGTCCTTGCCGAAGAATCCGCCCATCACCGCGGGCACATTACGGACGAAACCAAGTCGTGCGTCGACATCTTTCATGCCGGCGTAGTGCGGGCCGGGGAATTCGGTGTGCGAGTGGCCGAGCAGCAGCACGTCGATGCCGGGTACGCCGGCGAGGTACCAGCCGGCGTTTTCCATCTGCGGGGTGTACGGGGAGGTGTCCAGGCCGCCATGCAGGATCGCCACGATCAGGTCGGGATGCTGCGCCTGCAGCTGCGGCAGGTACTTCCGCGCCGCCTCGACCACGCCGCTGACACTGACCTTGCCGGCCAGCTTCTGCTTGTCCCATTCCATGATCGGCGGCGGCGTGAAGCCGATGATGCCGACCCGCAGCGGTACGCGGATCTTGCTGCCGTCCTCGGTATAGGCCTCGATGGTCTTGCGGACGATCGTCCATGGCTTGAAGATCGGTTCGCCATCGCGCGCGCTGTAGACATTGGCCAGCACCAGCGGGAAGTGCGGCCCGGCGCAGCGGTTCGTGTGGCCGCCATCCACGTTCATCGGCGTGCCGGTGACCTGCGACAGGAAGCCGAGGCCGTAGTTGAATTCGTGGTTGCCGGCGGTACCGCCGTCGTAGCCGATCGCGTCCATCGCGCGATAGATCGCCAGTTCCTGGTCGCAGCCGACCGGTTTCGCCAGCGCCTGGTAATCGGCCAGCACGCTGCCCTGGATGGTGTCGCCGCTGTCGAACAGGAAGGTGTTGGGGAATTCCTCGCGGGCGCGGCGGATCAGCGTGGCCGTGCGCTCGTAGCCCAGCGAGTCGTCCGGCTTCAGCTTGTAATAGTCGTAGCTCAGCACGTTGGCATGGACGTCGGTGGTTTCCAGGATCACCACCTTCGCGCGCGCGCCGTCGGGTGTCTCGCCGGACTTCCAGGGTTGACCGGCACAGCCGGCGAGCAGGGCCAGCGCCAGGGCGAGCAGCGGGGCGGCGAAGCGGGGCGGGCGTAGCGGCATGGCAGGTCCGTGGGGCGTGCGGGTCCAGGCCGTGAAAACTAGCAGATCGCAGTGGCGGTTTGCCGTCGCGGCCGGGCGGTGCGATACCCAACGCCAGTGGAACGCCCGGCGATCATTCCTGTTTGCTACCGATCCAAGACCGTAAGATGTCATTCCAGTGACACAAGGTCCTTCAGGGGGACTGTCCATTCATGCCTCGAATCTCGTTACGTCTCGTGCGAACCGGTGCGGTATCGCTGTGCGCGCTGATTTTCTTCGGCGTCTGCATCGAGCTCACCGCACGGCAGGAGCCGCTGCTGTTGCAGCAGTGCTTCATCGCGGGGCTCATGCTGTGCACGTTCGGCGTGCTGCTGTTCGCCTTCGGCCGCTTCGCGACGGCTTTGCTGGTCGGCGGCGGCCTGTTTCTGGCCCTGAAATTCATTTCGACGATAAAGCTGCGCTACCTCGATTCGCAACTGATGCCGTCGGATTTCATCTACTACGTGCACACCAGCCTGGTCGACACGCTTCGCCATTACCCGCACCTGTACACGCTGGGCATCGGCCTGTGCGTGCTTGTGCCGCCGCTGCTGTACCTGGCGTGGCGCTGGGACTGGCGCCTGCTGGCGGGGCTGCGGCCGCGGCCCGCTGCCGGCGTGCGCCTGGGCGGCACCGTGCTGGGCATGCTGGCGTTCTGGCTGTGCATGCTGCCGACAGGTCCGTTCGCGCAGGTGCATTCGCGCAATGTGTGGGAGAAGCTGTCCGACGATGCGCAGCTGACCAATTTCTTCGTCACCTTCCGCGACGCCGCAGTGAAGCTGCCGCCGATGGCCAGCGACGCCGTCGCCGAGCAGGACTGGGGCAAAACCGCGCAGGGCGAGCCCGGCAGGGCGCATCCGCCGTATCCGGACATCGTGCAGGTGCTGGAGGAGAGCACGTTCGATCCGTCGATCTACAACACTTGCAACGTGCCGCCGTGCCGCGCCGAAATGTTCCAGCCGGACATGCGCACGCGAGCGCATGGCGTGCTGCGCGTGCACACGTTCGGCGGCGGCACCTGGGTCAGCGAGTTCGCCGCGTTGACTGGCATGCCGCAGGACATCTTCGGTCCCGGCGGCATGTATGCGCCGTACGTGCTGGCGCCGAAAATCCACGATGCGCTGGCACTTCAGCTGCGCCGGCTCGGCTACCTCACCATCGGCATCTATCCGACCGAAGCGAGTTTCATCAACGGCCGCAACGCGTATCGGGCCTATGGCTTCGACCACCTGTACGGTGCCAACGAGCTGGGCCTGGAGGAATGGGAGGAGAGCGACGCGCAGATGTTCGCCGCGGCCAAGCGCATCTACGACAAGGTCAGGAAGCCGGGGCAACCGGTGTTCATCATGATATTGACGCTGAACCAGCATGGGCCGCACGACGACGATCCTATGTCCAGCCTGCCGCCGGCGTACCGCAACCTGTTGCGCGGGCTGTCGAAGGACGCGGGCCTGAATTTCGACACCTATCTGTCGCGCCTGCACGATTCGGATGTGGCGATGCGCGGGCTGGAGCGCGATTTCCTCGATCGCCCGCAGCCCACCGTGCTGGTGCATTTCGGCGACCATCAGCCGTCCTTCGGCGGACAGATCCGCGCGCTGGCGCGCAGCTTGCCGCCTGGGCTGGGGCCATACCGCGACTACCTCACTTACTACATGTTGAAGAGCAACTTCACGGCCACGCCGATGCCGAACTATCCGATGCTCGACATTGCATTCCTGCCCAGCATGGTGCTGCAGGCGGCCGGTGTGCCGACCGATCCGTACTTCTCGGCGGCGACCGAGCTGCGCAGGCGCTGCAACGGCTTGTACGACGACTGCGCCGTGCCGGGCCTGCTGGAGTCCTACCACGCCTGGACGATCGGGCGGTTGCACGTGTACCAGTGACCACGATGGACGAACATGCGGAAACGCGCCTGGAGGGGCGTTCTTCCTGAACGTGGGTGTCAAACAAGGGCAGTTTCTGTCGTCATTGGGCGGAGGCGGGTTCGCCGGAACCCGCCAAGACCGCATCGCCAGATGCTGCGCTTCCCGCGGATGCGGGCAGCCGGGCGGCATGCGGGATCGGCGCACCTGCATGACGCCGCGGCGGCGTCCGGGATGGCAAGCGTCTTGCGTGGGAAATGTCATGAACGACATCAGCCCCGACACCGTCAGCCCCGACACGCCCATGGTCACCGAAACCGCATCAGGAAACCCGCAGACACTCGCTGCAGACAACGAGGCAAGCCTGGAACGGCAGATGACCGAGCTCGGTCTCTCGAGCGACACCAGGCGATTCCTGCGCCACGTCCATCTTGCCGAGAAGCAGCTCAACGACGCCTTCGATAAATCCCATCGGGGCGGTGAACTGGAACAGCGGGTGAGCCAGCTCTATCGCGACCTGTATGGAGCCGGCGGCGCCGAGCGCGGCTCACGCTAGAAAAAGCGCGAACGGAGATATGCTGGCGCGAGTTCCCGTTTGCACAAGCGTCGTTCGCCTGGTCCACGGCAAAAAAACCGATGAAGACTCGACCGGTTCTGCAGAGCACGTTGACCTGTCCGTATTGCGGCCATCAGGCAACCGAAACCATGCCTACCGATGCCTGCCAGTTTTTCTACGAGTGCACAGGCTGCGGCGAGCTGCTGCGTCCGGAAGCCGGTGACTGCTGCGTGTTCTGCTCCTACGGCAGCGTGCCGTGCCCACCGATGCAGCAACAGCGATGCTGCCGATAGGGGTATAAGAAAAACAGGCCACTGCCCATCCCGCGAAGGGCCCGTGGCAAAGCGTCCTGGCCTCGGCTACATTGAATTCCCATCACTGCCGAGGCCGGATCATGAGCAAAGACAAATCGCATAAAAAGGACAAATCGAAAAAACATGACTTGTTTTCTCTGATGCTGGAGCAGAGTGAAGTCTTCCGGGAAATGGTGGCGCATTTTCAGCGTGCCTGGGCGCCGGAGAAGTTCTTGAACACGCTTGGCGAAGCCATCAACGCCGGCCCGGTTGCGGGGGTCGTGACTGCAAAGAAGCCGAAGAAGGCCGCCAAAGCCGCGACGAAGCCGGTAGCCAACGCCGCGCCGGCATCGAAGAAGGCGGCGGTCGCGCCGGTTGCGAACAAGCCGGCAGTCGCCGCCGGCAAGAGCGCCGTCAAGAAGGCGCCGGGTGCGAAGAATGCCAAGCCTGCCGCGACCAAGAAGAGCGTGGCTAAAACCGCTCCACGCGCGGCAAAGAAAAACCCGTCCAGGAAATAGTCGGCTAATAGCCAGTCTGGCCCCGCAGATCCGGCGCGGCGACCGTGAGCGCGGTCGTTGCGCTCAATGGCGCTCCGGTCCGGCCTGGTCGAAATAGGTCCAGCTCTTGCCGCCGGCGCTGAGCTGCTTGAGCCGCACGGTGAAGTCGAAGCGCGTGGCGGATAGCGGGCTGCCGTCGATGCGCCGCATGCTCAGGCCGGTGGCGGGCTCTTTCGGTTGCAGCGAGGTCGGCGTGACGCGGTAGTCGGCGAGCGGGCGCATCCGTGCGCCGGCCAGGGCCTCGTGCAGCACACGGCCTTGCGCCCTGGGCAGCGACAGCCCGAGCAGGGCGGCGATGGTGGGAGCGACGTCCACGTTGCCGCTGGGCAGCGGATCGCTGAAGCCGTGCCGGAAGCCGGGGCCGGCGGCGAGCAAGGTGTTGTGCACGTCGATCGGGCTGAAGCTGCCGTGTTCGCCGCGCTCGTTCGCCTGGCTGGCGTATTCGGTGCCGCGGAAACCCTGGATCACGGCGTCCGCATTCCAGGCGTAGCTGATGATGATGTCCGGCCCGCGTGCGGCGTTCTCCAGATGCACGCTTTCCGCCGGCAAGGTGCCGGGGATGTCGCCGTAGCGCTTCGCCACGAAGACCGCGCCGACGTATTCGCGCGACTGCAGGAAGCGCACCGTGCGCTTGATCAGGGCCGCATCGTGTTCGGGCTGGTAGAGGTATTCGGTGCCCCCGTTCGACGCGAGCACCAGCGCATCCTTCGGCAGCGGTTCGGGCACGACGTAGCTGGGCGTGGTGTACGGACCGGGTTTGCCGCACAGGTGGCCGTCGTCGTCGAAGCGGGTCGGTTGCAGCGAGCTGCCGTCGGCGCGCAGGCCGCTCAGCACCGGCACGTACATGCAGCCGGAGCCGTCGAACGCGCTGAAGCCGGCCCGGGTGAGCTGATCGGCCAGGCGGATACCGCCGGAGACCGAGTAGCCCCATTCGTTGTCGATGCCGGCGACGCGGCCATCGTTGATCTGGCGCAGCGGGAACAGGTCGCGCGGACCGGCGATGTTGCTGTGGCCGTGGTCGGACACCACGATGATGTCGGTGTCCTGGGCCATGCCGAGCTGCTGCAGCCGGGCTTCGAGCTGGCCCAGCAGCTGGTCCTGCGCTTTCAAGGCGAGATGGAATTCCGGCGAGCCGACGCCGTACATATGCTGGGTGGTGTCCGGGTTGCGCAGCCACACCACGCTGAGATCGGGCCGGTGGTTCGGCAGGATCACGTCCAGATACACCTTCATCATCCAGGCGTTGGCCGGTGCCGGCGTGGTCTCCACCGCGGCGGTGGCGTCCGCGGTCACGCCATCCTTCAGCGTCACCATCTTGCCCTGCTCGGTGGGCGAGTCGTTGTCCTCGCGCAGGCTGAGCTGGGCGGACGAATAGGTGTTCGCGGTATGGGCAGGCAAGGCGTAGCCGGCCCGCTGCAGCTCCCTGGCGAACGCCAGCGGCAGCGCGGTGTTCTCGTCGAGAATCACGCCGCCCTGCTTATAGTCCTGCAGGAACGCGGGGCCGGACTTGCCGACCGCGGCAGTGGTCAGGCCGGCCTTCTGCGCCGCCGCGAACAGCGTGGGCAATTCCAGCAGTGCGTGTCCGAAGTGCGCGTCGAGATCGCGCAGAATGGCATAGTCTTCGGTAAAGATCGGGTTGTGGAAATCCACGGCGGCGCCCTTGGCATTGGGGCCGCTGGCGCCCGGTGCCCAGAAGTGGTTCCCATAGAAACCGGTTGGGCCGACGAACGCGCCGGTGGCGAAGCTCGACGCGTTCGCCATGGTGAAGGTGGGGTAGGTCGAGTGGTTGTCCTCGAACCTGCTGCCGCGCTGCGCCAGCGCCAGCAGGTTCGGCGTGTCCTCGGCGCTGATCGCATCCGGCCGCATGCCGTCCCACACGAACAGGATCACCCGGTGCGGCTGCGATCCCGCGGTGGCGGACGCCGCCTGCGCGCAGGGCAGGAGAGCCAGCAGGGCAACAAGCAGGAGAGGTGGCAGCAGCAAGCGGCGATGGAACACGATGGTCATGGGCAACCCGGTTGGTGGCGAACGCGACATGCTGCCTGCCGCATGTTGCAGTTTGCGGTCTATGGGCCGAACAGGGAACCCGCGCGGCTGATCCGCGAGGCGGCGGCCAGGACTAACATGCGATTGTCATGCGTGGCGGCTATTTCGTCAGCGCAGTGCTTGCCGCTGGAGTTGCCGCGATGTTTCACCTGTGCTGCGTCACCCTCGCCGTCGCTGGAATATTGGCCATGCCCGTTGCCGTTCCCCTTCATGAAAAGCCGCTTGCCGCGAAGGTACTGGTGATCGGTCATCGCGGCGCGCCTGCGTGGCGGCCGGAACACACGCTGGCCTCGTACGGCAAGGCGATCGCCGATGGCGCCGACTTCATCGAGCCCGACCTGGTCATGACGAAGGACGCCGTGATGGTGGCCCGCCACGAGAACGAGATCGGCGGCACCACCGATGTGGCAAGCCATCCGGAGTTCGCCGGCCGCAAGACCACCAAGACGATCGACGGCAAGGCCGTCACCGGCTGGTTCACCGAGGATTTCACTCTTGCGGAACTGAAGACGCTGCGCGCCCGCGAACGCCTGCCGCAGTTGCGCAGCACGAAGTACGACGGCGAGTTCCAGATTCCCACGCTGGAGGAAATCATCGACTTCGTGGCCGCCGAGTCGGCGGTGGTCGGGCATCCGGTCGGCATCATTCCGGAGATCAAGCACGGCAGCTATTTTCGCCAGCTCGGCCTGCCGATGGAAGACAGGCTGCTGGCCACGCTGGCGGCGCACAGCTACACGCGCACGGCGCCGGTGGAGATCCAGTCGTTCGAGATATCCAATCTCGAATATTTGCACGACCGGTTGGGCGGCGTGCATGCCCGGCAGCGCCATCCGAACATCCGTCTGCTGCAGCTGATGGACGCCGCCGACCAGCAGCCGTACGACGTGGCGGCCGCGGGCGGCAAGCTCGACTACGGCGACATGATGACGCCGGCCGGGTTGCGCAAAGTCGCCCGCTATGCCGATGCGATCGGCCCCAGCATTACGGCGATCATTCCGCTCGGGGCGGACGGCCGTCTGGGCCGGCCGACCACTTTGGTGCACGACGCGCATGCGGCGGGACTGGAGCTGCATCCGTATACCTTCCGTCCGGAGAATCAGTTTCTGGCCACGGACTTTCGCCACGGCAACGACCCGGTGACTTACAACGAAGCCGGCCTGATCGCCGAGATCCGCGTCTATCTCGATGCCGGCATCGATGCGTTCTTCACCGACGATCCGGCGGTCGGCCGCGAAGCGCTCGCCCGCTGAGCGGAGTCGACGCACGCCTGTCATGCGGCTGCAGTGATGCTGCCCGAGCATGCGCGGCACCTTTGCCTTCTGCGGAATCCGCATGCGTCGTCTGCTGCTCGCATTGTCCCTGGGTGTTCTCGCCGGGTTGTCGTCCGCGCGGGCAATCGCCACGCCGGTCTTGCTGATCTCGATCGACGGCCTGCGTCCGGCCGACGTGCTGCAGGCGCGGCAGCGCGGCCTGAAGCTGCCGAATCTCGAAGCGTTCCTGCAGCAGGGTGCATATGCCAGCGACGTGCGCGGCGTACTGCCCACGCTGACCTATCCCAGCCATACCACCTTGATCACCGGGGTGTCGCCGAACCTGCACGGCATCGGCGGCAACCTCACCTTCGACCCCACCAACAAGAACCAGCAGGGCTGGGACTGGTACGCCAGCGATATCCGCGTGCCGACGTTGTGGGATGCGGCGCATGCGGCCGGCCTCAGCACCGCCAACGTGCACTGGCCGGTGAGCGTGGGCGCACAGGTGGACTGGAACCTGCCGCAGATCTGGCGCACCGGTACCGCCGACGATCGCAAGCTGCTCGCGGCGCTGGCCACACCAGGCCTGTTGCCGTCGCTGGAGCACGACCTCGGTTCGTATGCCGACGGTATCGCCGAGGATCTGCCCGGCGATCAGAACCGCACGCGTTTCGCGATCAAGCTGCTGGAAACGCGCAAGCCGTATTTCATGACGGCTTACCTCACCGCGCTGGATACGCAGCAACATGCCAGCGGGCCGGATACCCCGGCATCGCGCAAGACGCTCGAAGGCATCGACCAGCTGATCGGCCAACTGGTGGCGGCCGCGCGGCGCGTGCACCCGGATGGCGTCGTGGCGGTCGTCTCCGACCATGGCTTCGCACCGGTGCAACATGACGTCAATCTCTACCTGCCATTCATCAAGGCGGGCCTGATCACGCTGAAGGGCGCCGAGGTGACCGGCTGGCAGGCGATGCCATGGAACGACGGCGGCAGCGCGGCGATCGTATTGCGCGATCCATCGAACGCCGCGGTCAAGGCGGAAGTCGCCGCCTTGCTGAGGCAGCTGCAGGCCGATCCGCAATACGGCATTGCGCATGTGCTGGATCACGAGCAGGTCGTGGCCCGTGGCGGCACGGCGCAGGCCAGCTGGTTCGTGCAATTCAGGCCAGGCAACGAAATGGGCCTCAAGCCCGACGCGCCGGTGCTGTCGCCCGGGCATTACCGCGGCATGCACGGTTACGACGCGGCGCTTCCCGAGATGCGCTCGACCTTCCTGATCGAGGGCAAGGGCGTGCCGGCGGCCAGGGATCTCGGTTCGATCGACATGCGCGATATCGCACCCACCCTGGCGGCGCTGCTTGGCGTGCAGCTGCCGCGGGCGCAGGGCAAGGCCTTGCTTGCGGCGGATGCCGCCGTCGCTGCAAGCGGGCAAGGCGGGAATGTGTCCGCCCATGTGCGCATGGGGGGCGGTACGAAATAGACGTCCATACGCATTCGTACACGCGGATGTAACGGCGGCATCACATTCGCAAATCATGCTACCCGGACATCCACCGGAGGGGCTCCGGTGACCCCCTGTCACACGTGACGCGGGCATTCCCGACGAATGCCTGCGCGAAGGATTCTGCATGTCTCTGCACAAGGTTTCGATTCGCCGAACCGCGCTCGCGCTGGCCACCCTCGGTGCGTTGCACGGCGGCGCACTGTTTGCCGCCACGACCGACAACAGTGCCGCGCCCGCGGTCGCGGCAGCTACGGATGCCATGGCCGATGCCGGCCCGAGCAACGCCAGGACCATGGAAGCCGTGTCGGTGGTGGCTACCGGCGAAACGCGCCAGATCCAGAAAGTCACCATCGAGGACATCAAGGCGCTGCCGCCGGGCAGCAGCCCGCTCAAGGCGATCGACAAGCTGCCGGGCGTGAACTTCCAGTCCTCCGATCCATGGGGTGCATACGAGTGGTCGACCCAGATCACGCTGCACGGCTTCGACCAGAGCCGCCTCGGCTTCACGCTGGACGGCATCCCGCTCGGCAACATGAGCTACGGCGTCACCAACGGCCTGCAGATCACCCGCGCGATCACCAGCGACAACCTCAGCACCGTCGAACTGGCGCAGGGCGCCGGTGCGCTGGGTACGGCATCCAGCAGCAACCTCGGCGGCACCATCCAGTTCTTCTCGGCCGATCCGGACAGCACGGCCGGTGCGCGCGTCAACCAGACCCTGGGTTCCGACAGCACGCATCGCACCTTCGTGCGGCTGGATACCGGCGACTACCACGGTTTCTCGGCCTACGTGTCGTACGACCACGCCGATACCGGCAAATGGAAAGGCTACGGCGACCAGCGCTCGAATCAGATCAACTTGAAGAGCGTCTACCAGTGGGGCGACGGCAACCGCATCAGCCTGTTCGTCGACGATTCCAAACGCAAGGAATACGATTATCAGGATCTGTCGCTGACCAGCGAGCGCGTGCTGGGCTGGAACTACGACTACTGGCAGCCGGACTGGACGCAGGCCGTGCAGGTCGCCAATGCGATCGCCGGCAAGGGCCCATATCCCGCCTCGTTGAACGGTCTGCCCGCGAACTACGACAAGGGCGACGTGAACTACTACGCCGGCGGCGGCATCCGTCGCGACAAACTGGTAGGCCTGAGCGGCTCGTTCAACCTGGGCGGCGGCACCACACTGAATGCGGGTGCCTACAATCACGACGACCGCGGCGAAGGGCAGTGGGCGACGCCGTACGTGGCATCGTCGTCGACCGTGCCGATCGCGATGCGCACCACCGACTACGGCCTGGACCGTACCGGCCTCACCGGTTCGCTGCAGTTTTCGCTGGACAACAACGACGTCGAGCTGGGCGTGTGGGGCGAAGACGCCAACAACAACCAGGAGCGCAACTATTTCGCGCTGAGCGGCCAGTACACCTATCTCAGCAACTTCTACAAGAACGGGGCGCCGATGGCGCGCGGTTTCTTCCAGAACTACGACACCACCACCCGCATGGGTTACGTGGAAGACACCATCCATCTGATGGACGACAAGCTCACCGTCAACTTCGGCACCAAGGCGTTGAACACGACCACCACCGCCACGTCGCTGTCCCCCAGCAGCTATGCCGCCGGCCGGATCGTCGCCCGTGACGGCTTCCTGCCGCAGGCCGGCGTCGACTACAAGATCGACAGTCAGCAGGACATCTACGCGTCCTACAGCAAGAACCTGGCGTCGTACGGCATCCTGCCGTTTACCCAGTCGCAGGCGGCGTTCAATGCGAGCAAGAGCAGGCTGAAGCCGGAACAGTCGCAGACCCTGGAGCTGGGCTACCGCGTGCACGGCGACACGTTCGAGGCCTCGGCCGACGCCTATTTCACCCGTTTCAACAACCGCCTGTTGTCGGTGACGCCGTGCCCCGCGGTGGTGACCTGTTCCAGCGTGCTCAACAACGTCGGTTCGGTGAAGAGTACCGGCCTCGACCTGGCGGTGATCTGGAAGCCGGTCGAGCATTTGCGCTGGCTCAACTCGCTGTCGTACGACAAGTCGACGTATCAGGACGACTACCTAGACAATGGCGTGGTGGCCACCGCCGGCAAGTACGTGGTGGGCATTCCGACCTGGATGTTCACCAGCAGTCTGAGCTACATCGCCGGTCCCTGGAGCGCCAGCCTCGACGGCAAGTACACCGGCCGCCGCTACATCACCTATATCAACGACTCTCAGGTGCCGTCGTACTGGCTGTTCAACGCCGGCGTGAACTACGACCTCGGCGTGGTCTCGGTGCTGAAGGACGTGAGCCTGGGCCTCAACATCACCAACCTCGCCGACAAGCACTATTACGCCACCACCGGCACCAACGGCTATGTGGCCTCCGATCCCAGCGGGTACAACCAGACCCTGCAGGCGGGCGCACCGCGCATGCTGTTCTTCAATATCAACGCGAAGCTCTGAGCGAACCGTTCGCAGGGATGCGGCGCGGTCCGGCAGGACCGCGCCGCATCCGTTTCCGGGGCTCGTTGTTGCTGCAGCTGCGAATGGCTTCGCTGCCGCGCTGGCCTACCCGTGGTGCTGTCGACGTATGATCTGGCCTGGTGGTGGATCGCGCGCTCGGTGCAGCGCGACGATACCGTCACCGAGGCGGCCATGATCGAGGCGGAAGCAGCGCAGTGAACACGCAGGAACTCATCATCACCTGGGCGACGCCGGTGTTCTTCCTGTTGATCGGGATCGAGCTGCTGGCAGCGAAGCTGCGCGATCGCCGGGCGTATGCGGGCAGCGATGCGATGAACAGCATCGGGCTGGGCGTGATCTCGCAGATCGTCGGGGTGTTCAGCAAGCTGCTGACGCTGGGCATCTACGCGTGGTGCGTCGAGCACCTGGCGCTGTTCGCGCTGCCGGCGGACAGCTGGTGGGTCTGGGCCGGCGCGTTGCTGCTGTACGACTTCTGCTACTACTGGCTGCACCGCTGCGGGCATCGGGTGAACATCTTGTGGGCCGCGCACGTGGTGCATCACCAGAGCGAGCACTACAACCTGTCCACCGCGCTGCGCCAGACCGGCAGCGGCATGCTGCTGGGCTGGCTGTTCTACCTGCCGATGGCCGTGCTTGGCGTACCGTTCAAGGTGTTCGTGATCGTGGCGCTGATCGACCTGCTGTACCAGTTCTGGGTGCACACCGAACAGATCGGCCGGCTCGGCTGGTTCGACCGGGTGTTCTGCTCGCCCTCCAACCATCGCGCGCATCACGCGGTGAACGACCGCTACCTGGACCGCAACTACGGCGGCATCCTGATCGTATGGGACCGGCTGTTCGGCAGCTTCGTCGAGGAAGACGACAACGACCCGCCGGTTTACGGTACGCGCTCGCCGCTGCGCAGCTGGAACCCGCTGTGGGCGAATGCCGAGGTGTACTGGCACACCGCCGTGGACGCGTGGCACGCACGGCGCTGGCGCGACAAGCTGCTGCTATGGCTGAAGCCGCCGGGCTGGCGGCCGGACGACGTGGCGGCGCGCTACCCCAAGCCGGCCTTCGCGGTGCCCAACGAACGCTTCGATCCGCCGGTGCCGAAGGCATGGATGATCTATGCCTTGCTGCAGTTTGCGCTACTGCTGGGGATGACCACGCAGTTCCTCGGCATGGCCGGCACCGCCAGCCTGCCGGCACTGCTGGCTTACGCGTTCTATCTGGTGGCCGGCCTGAGCGTGCTCGGTGCGTTGATGGAGCGGCGGCGCTGGGCGTTGTGGGCGGAAGGTGCCCGCTTGCTGGCGACGGCGCTGGTGCCGCTGCTGAGCGGCCGCTGGTTCGGCGTCGCCCATCTGGACGGCCGTTTCGCACTGGCCATCGCGGCGGTGTTCGGGCTCAGCGCGCTGGCGCTGCCGTGGCTGGGCAAGCCGTCTGCTGCTGTGGGAGCGGCTTCCGCCGCGAACTGAGGCATCGCGTGGAGCTTCGCGGCTGAAGCCGCTCCCACAGGAGCCGCTCCTACAAAATCCGGCGCCGTGTTGCACTGCGCTGTGTGTGTCGGGGCGCATTCGTTATGATCGCCGCTTGCTTTCAGGGGTCATGCGATGAGTTTCTTCAGCAAGCTGGTGCGGCACAAGTCGGTCGAGCAGTTGCAGGCGGAGGTGGGTTCGCGTGGCGATTTCCGCCGCGTGCTGGGTTTGTGGCAGCTCACCGCCATCGGCATCGGCGGCATCATCGGGGTCGGCATCTTCGTGCTGGCCGGCCAGCAGGCGGCCGCCAACGCGGGGCCGGCGGTGGCGCTCAGCTTCATCATCGCGGGAATGGGCAGCGCCTGCGCGGCGCTGTGTTATGCCGAGTTCGCCGGGTTGATCCCGGTCACCGGCAGCGCCTATACGTACGGCTACGCGGTGCTCGGCGAATGCGTCGCCTGGATCATCGGCTGGGATCTGCTGCTGGAATACGCGCTGGTGGTCGCGGTGGTGGCGATCGGCTGGTCCGGTTACGTGCAGGTGCTGCTCAACTCAGCCGGCGTGCATCTGCCGGAGTGGGCGCAGGAGAGCATGAGCGCGCAGACCATGCAGTACTACCTGCAGCAGGTCTTCGGCGTACACGGCGCTCATGCGATCGCCGCACCGGGTGACGGCCATCGTTTCAACGTGATCGCGGCCGGAGTGTCGGTGGCGGTGGCGGTACTGCTGACCGTGCGCACCGAATGGGGCGCGCGCTTCAACACGGCGGTGGTGGCGATCAAGGTGATCGGCGTGCTGCTGGTGGTGCTGGTGGGCGTGTTCTACATCAATACGGCGAACTGGCATCCGTTCATCCCCGCGCGCATCGTGGACGCCACCACGGGCATCGGCCACTTCGGCTGGCAGGGCGTGCTGACCGGCGCCAGCGTGGTGTTCTTCGCGGTGTTCGGCTATGACACGCTGACCACGGCTGCCGAAGAGGCGAAGCACCCGCAGCGCGACCTGCCGCGCGCGGTGTTGCTGTCGCTGGCGATCGCGATGGTGCTGTACATCGCGGTGTCGCTGGTGCTGACCGGCATCACGCCGTACAGCCACCTCGGCGGCGATGCGTCGGTGTCCGACGCGTTCGAATCGATCGGGCTGCACTGGCTCAGCATCATCATCGCGGCGGCGGCGGTGATCGGCGTCACCAGCGTGCTGTTCGCCTTCATGCTGGGCGCGGCGCGGATCTGGTTCGCGCTGGCGCGCGACGGGCTGCTGCCGGGATGGTTCGCCAAGGTCAGCCCGCGCTTCGGCACACCGGCGCGACCGACCGTGATTCTCGGACTGTTCACCGCCCTCATCGCCGGCCTGCTGCCGATCGGCGAAGTGGCCGAACTGGTCAACATCGGCACGCTCAGCGCCTTCATCATCATCTGCGGCTCGATCATGCTGCTGCGTGTGCGCCGCCCCGACCTGCAGCGCAACTTCCGCACGCCGGCGGTGTGGTTCACCGCGCCGTTGGGTATCGTGTTCTCCGCCGTGCTGATCTACGGCCTGCCGTGGATCACCTATGAGCGCTTCATCATCTGGATGGCGCTGGGCGGCCTGGTCTATTTCGGTTATGGCATCCGGCACAGCAAGCTGGCTGCCGGCGCGGGGTGAGCCCGTCGGTCAGCAGCCCGGCGCGCTGACGATCCGGTCGCGGCCGCCGCGCTTGGCCTGGCGCATGGCCTGGTCGGCGCGCGCCAGCAGGCTCCCGATATTCTCGCCGGCTTGGTCGCATTCGGCGACGCCGATGCTGACGGTCAGCGGGCCGTCCGGGCGCAGGATCGCCCGCACGGCCACGCGCAACTGCTCGGCGCGCTGGCCGGCTAGCTCCAGGTCGAGGCCGGGCAGCAGTATCGCGAACTCCTCGCCACCGATGCGGCCGATCAGATCGTTCGGGCGCATCTGCCCGCGCATCGCGGTAGCCAGTGCGATCAGGGCCGCGTCGCCCGCGGCATGACCGTAATCGTCGTTGAGCTGCTTGAAATGGTCGGCATCCAGAAACAGCATGCATGCCGGTTTCTGCTGGCGATGGATGTCGTCCAGCGCGAGCCGTGCCAGTTCGAGGAAACGGTTGCGTAGCAGCAAGCCGGTCAGGCCGTCCGTATAGGCTTGCTCGCGCAATTGCTGCTCCAGCCGGAATTGCGCGAACAGCGTGCGGGCCATGAACGCGCGCAGCACCGCCGACAGCGAAATCGCGATCGCCATGTAGACGAAGTACTGAAAAATCTGCACGTCATCGGTATTGCCGAGCAACAGCACCGGCAGCGGCCCCAGTGCGCACATCGCCATGGCCGCGGCGAAATCCCAGCGGCCCAGCCAGATGACCGACGAGGCGACCGGCAACAGCAAGCCTGGCATCACCAGCGGCTGCTCCGGCACGTGCCCGAAACTGTTCAGGTTGATGCCGATCTCCAGCAGCAATACGCACAGCAGCGCCAGCAGGCTGAGCGTTCGCGGGCGCCGTACATGCCTGGTGGCCATGGCTACCAGCAGCAGCGGCAGCAGCAGCGCCAGCCGCAGCAGTACCGGCAGCGGCGAACTGCGGATCAGCGCGCTGGCGACGACCCCCACCCCATATGCCAGCGCCGCCATCAGCATCAGCGCGTGGATCATCGGACCCATCTGGCGCGCCAGGTAATGGCGGTACTCGCGGCGCTGATCGGCGTCGCTGGCGTGATGACGGTGCTCGGCAAACAGATAGTGCATGCGGGTCTCGGCAATGGCGGGTCGCGGTACCGGCTTCAACCCGTACGAGTTGGTAAGAGCAAGATGGATGCCATCACCCGGATGCGGCGGCCGGATCGGATGCCGGCAACCCGCGGTCATGACCTTCGGCATGGGTTAAGCGCGGGGCTGCCGGTCTAGCATCGGCCGCCTGGATCCATGCTTGGGCCGTCTTCGCCGGTACGGAATCCAGGCGCCCGTCTGGTTTTACCCGTTGCGTACCGTGGGTTGTTCGGTTCGTGCGGCAGGGCAACACGCTCTTACCTTCCCTCCCGGAGAACCCATTGAAAGTCACCCGTCTTGCTTCCGCCCTCGCCGCCGCCGCCTTCGGACTGGCCAGTTTCGGTGCGCTCGCCGATGTCCCGGCGCCACAGGATGTGCCGTACCAGGGCACATTGAAGATCGATGTGGACGCCACCGACGTAGCCCACCGCATCTTCCGCGTGCACGAGACGATCCCGGCGCAGGCCGGTCCGCTGACCCTGCTGTATCCGCAGTGGCTGCCGGGCAACCATTCGCCGAACGGCACGATCGACAAGATGGCCGGGCTGGTGGTGAAGGCGAACGGCCAGGTGCTGCCGTGGACGCGCGACCCGCTCAACGTCTTCGCGTTCCACGTCGACGTGCCGCAAGGTGCCAGCGGCGTGGAAGTGGAGTTCCAGTTCCTTTCGGCCCAGGACCAGCGCCAGGGCCGCGTGGTGATGACGCCGGAGATGCTCAACCTGCAGTGGAACTCGGTGACGATGTATCCGGCCGGCTATTTCGCGCGCCGGATCAACACCGAAGCCAGCGTGAAACTGCCGGTCGGCTGGCAGGCCGGCACCGCGCTGGAAGTGGCCTCCAGGGACGGCGGCACGCTGAATTTCAAGCCGATCAATTACGACGACCTGGTCGATTCGCCGATCTACGCCGGCAAATTCTTCAAGCGCATCGATCTGGACCCTGGCGCCGGGACGCCGGTGCACATGGACATCGTCGCCGATGATCCGAAGTACCTCGAGATCAAGCCGGAGCAGATCAAGCTGTTCCAGAACCTGGTCCGGCAGATGTACAAGATGTACGGCGCGCATCACTACGACCACTACGATTTCCTCGTCTCGCTCAGCGACAAGATGAGCGGCAACGGGCTGGAGCATCATCGCTCCAGCGAGGACGGCACGTCGGCGGACTTCTTCACCGAGTGGAAGAAGAACGCGCTGGCCCGCGACCTGTTCTCGCACGAATTCAACCACTCCTGGGACGGCAAGTATCGCCGTGGCGCGGATCTGGCCACGCCGAACTTCAACGTGCCGATGAGCGACACCTTGCTGTGGGTCTACGAAGGCCAGACCCAGTTCTGGGGCCAGGTGATGGCCGTGCGTTCGGGCTTGTGGGATACGGACCAGGCGCACGACATGTGGGCCTTTACCGCCGCCACCTACGACAAGGGCCGTCCGGGCCTGGCCAGCTTCCGCAACGTGCAGGACACCACCAACGATCCGATCATCGCGCAGCGCCGCCCGTTGCCGTATCGCAACTACCAGGCCAGCGAGGACTATTACTCGGCCGGCCAGATGATCTGGCTGGACGTCGACGGCCAGCTGCGCCAGCTGAGCGGCGGCAAGAAGACCATCGACGATTTCGGCAAGGCGTTCTTCGGCATCAATCCCGGCAAATGGGACGTCGACACCTACACGTTCGAGGACGTGGTCAAGACACTCAACGACATCGCGCCGTACGACTGGGCGAAATATCTGCGCACGCGCCTGGATGGCCACGGCCCGCTGATCGGCGGCCTCGAGTCGCACGGCTGGAAGCTGGTCTACACCGACAAGCCGTCCGAGGCAGTGAAGGCGATCGAGGCGCGGCGGCATACCGTCGATCTCACTTATTCGCTAGGTGTGTCCATCGGCAAGGGCGGCAGCATCAATGACGTTCTGTGGGACGGCCCCGCGTTCAAGGCCGGCTTGTCGCCGGGCATGACCGTGATCGCCGTCGATGGCCACGACTATGACGCCGACGGGCTCAAGGATGCCATCACAGCCTCGGCGAAGGACCAGAACCAGCCGGTAGAGCTGCTGGTGAAGAACTTCGACGAGTACAGGACGATCCGCATCGACTACCACGACGGATTGAAATACCCGCACCTGGTCCGCGACACCAGCAAGCCCGACACGCTGACCACGCTGCTCAAGGCGCGCTGAAGGTCTGTGGGACAACAGCTGTGGGAGCGACGTCAATCGCGAAGCTCTTGGTGACGGTAGAGCATCGCGGCTGAAGCCGCTCCCACAAAAGCAAGCGCCACAAAAGCTGCTCCCCCGCACGCCGGTCCATCCCGACGGCATCTCGGCTATACTGCGCTCCCCGCGGTGCCGGCCTCGCGGCTTCGGCATCGCGCACGGTCATACATGCGCCCGTAGTTCAGCTGGATAGAGTACTGCCCTCCGAAGGCAGTACTCATCGGTCCCAAGTGCGGGTAAAGTGTCACACCGTCCTTTACTCAAATTGGGACGGCGAGCCGGGAAAAATCGTTACAGAATGCGCTCGTAGCTCAGCTGGATAGAGTAGTGGCTTCCGAAGCCATTGGTCGGGGGTTCGAATCCCTCCGGGCGCACCATTCGATGGGTTCTTCACCGACACTCCTGGACAAATCACCATAAAGTGTCACTTTTGACGCTTTATGCCGCCTCGGGTTCTGACACGAATTGCCGCTTTTTCGTTATGGGCACGTGCGCTTGACCATGAAGTGGCCGCGATCGAGCGGAGTTCAGCGGATGCGCCTCGCCGCATCACGCTGCATCCGTGCACTAGCCGGATGAGTTCGGATATTGCGTATCAACACCGCGTCGCGTGGTCGAGCAAGGCTGAACAGCCATTACCCATCGCCAGTGCGCGGTTGGGTGTCACAGAACGCCACATTGCAGTTGAGTGTTAGCCTCCCGGCAGACCCGACCCCAGCGGCGACTTTGCTGCCTTGATCACATCAGTCGCGCTTTTTGCAGCGCTGGCGAACTCTGCAGACGGCGACACGCTGAGTTCGTGTTTCTCGTAGATTCGGCCCGGTGGGTTTGCGATCGTCGCAAGCACGCCCTCGCAGAGCTTGGAGAGTGGCGCGTTGTCTGCGCTTGCCGCCCCCATTTCCGTCATCCGCTTGTGGAAACCCTGGAACGAGGCTGCCGTGACCGCCTTGAATCCGTAGTCTTCTTCAAGGCGCTTTGCGAGGGCGGTTTCGCGGCTTGCGTGCAGTGCCAGCCACGCGAGGGTTACAGCTACAGGCAGCCGGGTCAGCCAGAGTACCAACACGCTTTCGAGCGTAGGTGTTGTGCTGGAAAAGAAGGAGTGAAAAAGCGCTGTACCTGCCAGGAGGGTTAGCGCCACAAGGGATCCGACGAAGATCCATTGCCAGTGCTTCCCAGGGTCAAGAAAGGTCTTGCGGCGGTCATCAAAGGCAGTGGCAAGTCCCGCGCTCGTGGCACCCGGAAGTAGATCGTCAATCGCCTTCAGCTGGATGGCGCACTGGGCCTCAAGCTCTTTCAGGCGATCTTCGTAGGTAGCGACACGTTGTTCGATCGTTTCGGCTCGTGCGGCCAGGCTCTTGGTCACTTCCGCCGCTGCCGTTGCTTCGGTTCGTGCGGTGGCTATGGCTTCCTTGTCGCCTTGTGCAGCTGTCTTGGCAGCTTGCAGACTATTCAACGCACCGACAGATTCCTCGCTTGCCAACTGTGCCGCCTTCTTGAAGGCATCGGCATTCGTTGCGTGCTGAGTCGCTTCTGCTAGCACTCCATCCAGTTCGCTGCGGGTCTGATCAGCGTGCTTGCGCGCACCCTCAATTTCAGTGACCTGCGCGGCCACAGTCGCTATTCGTCCATCGAGATCGGTTTTCGCGGTTCCGATGCCTGCCACCGCAGTCGTGATCTCTTCCTGCTTGGTGCGGAGTTCTGTCAGTGCATCAGCCGCCTGCTTCTTCGCCAGCGTCACGGTTGCAGCGTTGGCTGCAACCTCCTGCACCTGCTCCGAAATCGAATCGACCGCCGTTCGCGCCCGAGCAATTAGCACCTGCAGATCGTCGGAAGTACCGGGCGGCGGGAGATTTCCCTCATTTGCGGCCGAGCTGATGTTCTCGTTCATGGAGGCGGGCCTTCCGGTGCGGTCAGATGACGGGGCGATCCAGGCATTACGGGTTGCGCTTACTTCTTCCTCTGCGTGAGCGCGCTTCCTGCCAGAGTCTTCGTGACGCGGCTCATCCGGCCGTCATCCAGTGCTTTGGCAGCCTTGCTGGCAACGGAGGTAGAGGTCTCCTTGCTTGTTCGCGATTGCGCCAAGACGCTGCCGGCCAGGGACTTGGCCGTGTTGCTGGAGCCTGGGTTCCGCAGGACGCCGGAGGCGGCATGGGACACGCGGCTGGATGTCTTTTTTCGTTCTTTGCCATCTTTATCACCACAAATGCATCAATACACTTGATGCTTTAATTTATATGAAACATAGTTGTCAGTCCGGTGCATGTCAAGTAATGTTCGCATCATGTCGGATGACGCATATCAAACAGAGCTACAAGCCTTGGCCGATGTCCGCCAGGGTCATCCGTTCCGAGGCGCCATCGCTGAGACTCCGGGCGGCTCGGTCGCGGTGGTCCAGATGAAGGATGTATCGCCAGCCGGTCTCAAAAACCGCGACGAGCTGATACGGACCGAAATTCGCGGGCGCAAGGAACCGGATTGGCTACAGGATGGGGACATCCTCTTCACTGCCCGCGGAGCGTCGAACTACGCCTGCGTGGTGACCGGGTTGTCTGAGCACACGGTCTGCACCCCTCATCTCTATGTGCTGCGTCTGAAACGGTACGGGGAGGTGCTTCCGGAATTCCTGGCATGGCAGCTCAACCAAGGGCCTGTTCAGCGCTACTTGGCACAAGCTGCCGAAGGCAGCTCCCAGCTCAGCATCCGCAAGCCGGTACTTGAGGCCGTCCCTATCAAGGTGCCCTCGATGGTCAAGCAACAGGCGATCGTCGCCCTGGCCAAGCTCGCCGCCGCCGAACAAAACGTGCTGCAGTCCCTGCTCCGAAATCGCGAGATGGAACTGGCAGCCATCGCCGAGCAGTGGCTCGGCTGAATCAGAAAAGGGATCGAAGATGAGCGTGAAAGATATCGCCCAGGACACCATTAACGCCGCTGTCTGGTCGGCATGCGATACGTTCCGCGGCACCGTGGACCCCAGCATCTACAAGGACTATGTCCTCACGATGCTGTTCCTCAAGTACGTTTCCGACGTCTGGCAGGATCACTACGACAACTACAAGGCCGAGTACGGCGAGCATCCCGAGCTGATCGAGGAGATGCTCAAGAACGAGCGCTTCGTGCTGCCGGCGCGCGCCAACTTCCGCGCGCTGTACGAGCAACGTCACGCCCCCGGTAATGGCGAGCGCATCGACAAGGCGCTGCACGCCATCGAAGAAGCCAATATCGGCAAGCTGCGCGACGTGTTCCAGGACATCAGCTTCAACTCCACCAAGCTCGGCGACGAGCAGCAGAAGAACGACATCCTGCGCCACCTGCTGGAAGACTTTGCCAAGCCGGAACTCAACCTGCGGCCCAGCCGCGTCGGCACGTTGGACATCATCGGCAATGCCTACGAGTTCCTGATCAAGAACTTCGCCTCCACCAGTGGCAAGAAGGCCGGCGAGTTCTACACGCCGCCGGAAGTCTCTGCCCTGATGGCACAACTGATGGACCCGCATGCGGGTGACGAAATCAGCGACCCGACCTGCGGCTCAGGATCGCTGTTGCTCAAGGTCGGCCGGTTGATCCGCGAGCGGTCGGGTTCGCGCAAGTACGCGCTGTACGGTCAGGAGGCCATCGGCAGCACCTGGGCGCTGGCCAAGATGAACATGTTTCTGCACGGCGAGGACAACCACCGTATCGAGTGGGGCGACACCATTCGCAACCCCAAGCTGCTCGACAGCGAGGCGAGCCTCAAACACTTCGACATCGTGGTGGCCAATCCGCCGTTCTCGCTGGAGAAGTGGGGCCACGAAGGCGCCGATACCGACAAGTTCAGCCGCTTCCGTCGCGGGGTGCCGCCGCGCACCAAAGGCGATTACGCCTTCATCTTGCACATGGTCGAGACCATGAAGCCGCGTACCGGTCGCATGGCGGTGGTGGTGCCGCATGGCGTGTTGTTCCGTGGGTCGGCCGAAGGCCGGCTGCGCAAGCAGCTGATCGACGAGAACCTGCTCGACATCGTGATCGGCCTGCCCGAGAAGCTGTTCTACGGCACCGGCATTCCTGCGGCGATCCTGGTTTTCCGCAAGAAAAAGGCGGACGAAAAGGTGCTGTTCATCGACGCCAGCCGCGGCTACGAGGACGGCAAGAACCAGAACTTTCTACGCGAAAAGGAAGATCTGCAGCTCATCCTCGATACGGTCAAGGCACGTGCCAACGTCGACAAGTACGCCTACCTGGCCAGCCCTGCGGAAATCGCCGAGAACGACTACAACCTCAACATCCCGCGCTATGTCGACACCTTCGAGGAAGAGGAGGAGATCGACCTGATGGCGGTACGCAAGGAGCGGCTGGAGCTGAAGGCCGAGCTGGCCAGGCTGGAAGAGCAGATGGCCGGCTACCTGAAGGAACTTGGCTATGAGTGAGCGCAAGCCGCCGAAAAAGGCGCTACCCGAAGGAGGCGGTGCGCCGTCGCCAAGCTATGGCGAGTTGGTGCTTTACCCCACCGAAGACGGCAGCGCCCGTTTCTACCTGCGTGCCGATCACGGCACCGTGTGGCTGAGCCAGGCGGAACTGGCCGAGTTGTTCCAGACCTCGGTGCCCAACATCAACATCCACATCAAGAACGTGCTGGCGGAGGGCGAATTGCAGGGCGAGCCAACTATTAAAGATGACTTAATAGTTCGCACCGAGGGCAGCCGGCAGGTGCGGCGCCCGCTCAAACTCTACAACCTCGACATGATCCTGGCCGTGGGCTACCGGGTGAAATCCCCGCGCGGCACCCAGTTTCGCCAGTGGGCCACCACCCACCTCAAGGAGTACCTGGTCAAGGGTTTCGTCATCGACGACGAGCGCCTGAAGGATCCCGCCGGCTGGGATTACTTCGACGAGCTGCTGGAACGCATCCGCGAAATCCGCACCTCGGAGAAGCGCTTCTACCAGAAGATCCGCGACCTGTTCGCGCTGTCGGTGGACTACGGGGACGACCCCGCCGCAGCCGGCCAGTTCTTCGCCGTGGTGCAGAACAAGATGCTGTTTGCCGTCACCCAGCAGACGGCGGCAGAAATCGTGTTCAAACGCGCAGACCCCAGCCAGCCCAACATGGCGCTAACCAGCTGGATGGCCGGGCGCGTGCGCAAGACCGACGTGATCGTGGCCAAGAACTACCTCTCCGCGGCGGAGGTAGAGGAGCTCAACCGCATCGCCGCCATGTTCCTCGACTATGCGGAGGATCGCGCCAGCAAACGGCAGGACATCCGCATGGCCGACTGGCGCCAGTACGTGGACAACTTCATGGACTTCAACGAGCGGCCGCTGCTGAAAGGGGCGGGACGGATCAGCCACGAGCGCATGCAGCAGGTGGCGCACGAGCGTTATGCCGAGTTCGATGCGAAGCGGCGGCAGGCCGAGGCGCTGGCGGCGGATGTGGAGGACATCAAGGAGTTGGAGACCGTGGAGAAGCGTGGCCGCAAGGGAGGCAAAGATGCTTCCTAAGGGATGGACCTACACCACGGTCGCTGATGCTTGTGAAACCGTCAGCGTTGGCATCGTGGTCAATCCGAGCACCTATTACGTTGATGCACCTAAGGGCGTACGCGCATTTCGCTCAGGCAATGTCCGCGAAAACAAAGTCAATGACGCTAACTGGGTTTTTCTGTCCGAAGAAGGGAGCCTCAAGAACAAGAAGTCAATTCTGCGCACTGGAGACGTGCTTGTTGTGCGTACTGGCTTCGCCGGCACAGCCTGTGTCGTACCACCCGAGTATGACGGCGCCAATTGCATAGACATTCTCTTTGCCCGCCCTCGGCCTAAGTACTTGCTTCCGGAGTATCTAAGCCAACTCACTAACTCGGAATCGGGCCGAAGGCAGGTGTTCGCTGGCCAAACCGGCCTCGCGCAAAAACACTTGAATGTTTCCTCCTACGGAAAAATGAAATTCGGTCTGCCGTCCGTAACGGAACAGCGGAGGGTTGTTCATGTACTGCGGACATGGGATCACGCCATCACTGTGACCGAGCGATTGCTAGATAATAGTCGCCAACAGCGGCGGGCATTTGTCTCGAAAGTGCTCACTGGCAAGCGGAGGCTTGAACGCTTCCGCTCCAAAGTTAGGCAAATTTCGACTCCTCATGGATCGATCCCCGGGGAATGGATATATCCCCGCATTGAATCCATAGCGCACGAAGTCAGCAAAAAACACAGCGGGGGTCAAAACTATCCGGTGCTCTCCTGCACGAAGCATGCTGGCCTTGTCGATTCGCTCAGCTACTTCAAGAAGCAAGTTTTCAGCAAGGACCTGTCCACTTACAAAGTGGTTCCAAAAGGATGCTTCGTGTACGCCACGAATCACATTGAGGAAGGCTCTATCGGCTATCAGGACTTGTATGATTTTGGCTTGGTGAGTCCCATGTACACAGTCTTCAAGACGAGTGCAGAGGTGCATGACAGTTATCTCTACCGTCTGCTCAAGACAGAGCATTTCAGGCAAATCTTTGCCGCAGCGACCAATAGTTCGGTAGATCGCCGTGGAAGCCTGCGTTGGAACGACTTCAAGAAGTTACACGTGCCGCTGCCTCCCATGGAGGAACAGTTGGCCATCGCTGAGCTGTTGGATCAGGCCGATCGAGAGATTTGGCTGCTGGAAAAGAAGGTCGCATCGTTCCGTGACGAGAAGAACGCATTGATGCAGCAGCTGCTTACCGGAAAGCGCCGCGTGCATCTGCCCGAAGCTGCGGAGGCAGCCAGCCCATGAACGACAGCGCCCCCGACACCCGCGAGCAATACAGCGCCCACCTGCCGGCCTTGCACCTGCTGGCGAATCTGGGCTGGAGCTATCTGACCGCGGCCGAATGTTTGGCGCAGCGCGGGAGCACGCGCGAGGTGCTGTTGAAGCCGCGCCTGATCAAGGTGCTGCAGAGTCGCCGCTTCGACTACAAGGGCGAGCGCTATCCGCTGTCACCCAGCGCGATTGACCAGATCGTGCGCGAGCTGTCGGCGCTGTCGATGGCCGAAGGGTTGTTGGCGGCCAACGAGCGGCTGTACAACAAGCTGGCGCTGGGCATTACCGTCACCGAGTTCATGCCGGACGGCAAGAAGCACCAGCCGACCATCGCCATCATCGACTGGACCGATCCGGCCGCGAACCTGTGGGACGTGACCGAGGAATGCGAGCTGCTGTCCGCCCAGGGCACGCATCACCGCACGCCGGACATCGTCTGTTACGTCAACGGTTTGTCACTGGTCGTGATCGAGGCGAAGCGGCCGGAGTCGGGGCAGGTCGGCAAGGCGATGGTCACCGAAGGCATCAGCCAGCACCTGCGCAATCAGCGTCAGGACGAGATTCCGCAGCTGTTCGCCTATGCCCAGCTGCTGCTGTCGATCAGCCAGACCGACGGTCGCTACGGCACTACGCATACCGCAACCAAGTTCTGGGCGCGCTGGCGCGAGGAGGAGTTCGACGAGAAGCCGCTGGAAGCGATCAAGAACCGCACGCTGCCGCTGGATACGCAGCGCGCGTTGTTCGAAGGCAAGCCGGCCCGGTTGCGCAGGTACTTCGAGGCGATGTGGTCGCAGCCGATGCTGCTCAACGATCAGGACCGCCTGCTGGTGGGGCTGCTAACGCCCGCCCGGTTGCTGGAGTTCCTGCGCGGATTTGTGTTGTTCGACCGCAAGGTCGGCAAGCTGGTGGCGCGCTACCAGCAGTTTTTCGGCATCCGCGCCTTGCTGGCACGCATCGCGCAGAAGCGCCCCGACGGTGGGCGCGAAGGCGGTGTGCTGTGGCATACCACCGGTTCGGGCAAGAGCTTCACCATGGTGTTCCTCACCAAGGCGCTGCTGTTGACCCGCGCGCTGAAAGAATGCCGCGTGGTGGTGGTGACCGACCGCATCGACCTGGAAACCCAGCTGGCGCGCAACTTCATGACCGGCGGCGCCTTCGGCTCGGCGATAGCCACCCGCAAGGAAGGCGAGGGTAGCAAGGTGACCTCCGGGCGGGAACTGGCCAGGCGCATCGGTCATGGCACGGAGCGCATCACCTTCTCGCTGGTGCAGAAGTTCAACACCGCCTCCAAGCTGGCGGAATGCCGCAACGATTCGCCGGATCTGATCGTGCTGGTGGATGAAGGCCATCGCAGCCACGGCGGCGAAACCCACGAGCGCATGCGCAAGGCGCTGCCGCGGGCGGCCTATATCGCCTTTACCGGTACGCCGCTGCTGAAGAACGAAAAGACCGCGAACAAGTTCGGCGCCATCGTGCACGCCTATTCCATGCAGCGCGCGGTGGAGGACGAAACCGTGGCGCCGCTCTTGTACGAGGAGCGCGTGCCCGAGCTGGACATCAACGAGGAGGCGGTCAACCGCTGGTTCGACAAGATCACCGCTTCGCTGTCGTCGGCGCAGAGCTCGGATCTCAAGAAGAAGTTCGCCGGGAAACGGGCTATCTACGGCGCGGCCAACCGCATCGAACTGATCGCCTGGGATATCGCCACCCACTTCAACGAAAACATCAAGCAGCTGGATCTTGGCCTGAAGGGCCAGGTAGCCACCGACAGCAAGCTCGATGCGATTCGCTACAAGAAGGCACTGGACGATACCGGGTTGGTGACCAGTGCCGTCGTCATCTCCGCACCCGATACCCGCGAAGGCAATGCCGAGATCGACGAAGACGCGATGCCGGAAGTGCAGAAGTGGTGGAAGCAGAACATCGTGGATCGCAAGCTTGATCCCGAGGAATACGAGAAGCAGGCGCTGCAGGACTTCGGCTGCGACGGTTCGCCCGATTTGCTGATCGTGGTCGACAAGCTGCTCACCGGCTTTGACGAGCCACGTAACACCGTTCTGTACATCGACAAGCCACTGAAGGGCCACAACCTGATCCAGGCCGTGGCGCGCGTGAACCGCCTGCACGATGCCAAGCGCTACGGCGTGCTGGTGGATTACCGCGGCATCCTCAAGGAACTGGATGTCGCCGTGCGCGCCTATCAGGATCTGGAAGAGCGCACCCAGGGCGGGTACGAGTTGGCGGATATCGACGGCTTGTACCAGGACTTCAGCACCCAGTACAAACGCCTGCCAACCTTGCACGACCGCCTGTGGTCTTTCTTCAAGAGTGTGGCCAACCGCAAGGATACCGAGCAGTACCGCGAAATTCTGAAGCCGCATCTGGTGAAGGGGGGCGATGGCGAGGAGTACGACGAGCGGCAGAAGCTGCGCGACGACTTCTCGGCGGCGCTGACCGAGTTCGGCTTGTGTCTGCAGACGGCGCTGTCATCGCGTAGCTTTTTCGAGGACCAGAGTTTCTCCGAGGCACTGATCCGTCGTTACAAGGACGATCTGCGCTTCTTTTCCAGTCTGCGCCAGATTGCCCGCCGAGACGCGATGGAAACCATCGACTACAGCGTCTACGAGGAGCAGATCCGCAAGTTGGTGGACAAGCAGGTGATCGGCAAGGAGGTGCGCGACCCGCAGGGCGTGTACCTGGTGCACGAGCTGGGCAAGGTCGAGGATCCGCAAACCTGGTCGGAGGAAAAGACCCGCAACGAAACCGACCTGATCAAGACCCGGGTGCGCAAGACCATCGAGCAGGAACTCGCCGAAGACCCCTATGCCCAGAAGGTTTTTGGCGAGTTGCTGCGGCAGGCCATCGCCGAAGCGGAGGCCATGTTCGACCACCCGCTGAAGCAATACGCGCTATTCAAGGCCTTCGAACAGAAAGTCGAGGCGCGCGATGTCCCCGGCATCCCGCCCGCGTTCGCGGAGAACCGGCACGCCATGGCCTACTTTGGTGCGCTGAAGCTGGTGCTGGGCGACGCGGCCTTCGACGGCATGGAGGATGTGGAACACAGGGCCTACATCGATCTCGCCGTGGAGATCGACCAGGTGGTGCGCAATGCCATCGCCGAGAACTCGCTCAACCCGCAGAACATCGAGGCAGCGGTGCGCAAGGCGCTGCTGCCGGAACTCTTCGCGCGGGTGGGGCTGGACCAGGCGAAGGCTGTAGTCGACCAGATTATCCAGATCGTGCGGGTGGGTTTGAGCCGTGGCTGATGCCTCGTCGCCGGAAGCCGGCTGGAGTATCCATTACGGCGGTGAAGTCATTCGGTTCGTGGTGCGCAGCCAGCCGCGGCGCCTCCGTGGAAGCATTGCCATCCATGTCGAACCACCAGGCCGGGTGCTGGTGGATGCGCCGGCCGATGCGTCGCGGTTGGCCATACTCGCTGCAGTGCGCAAGCGCGCGCGATGGGTGCACGGCCACCTGACCGGCTTCCGCCGACGGCACACTCATGTGCTGCCGCGCGAATATGTCAGCGGGGAAACCGTGATTTACCTCGGTCGTCGTTATCGGCTGAAAGTGATACCTGCCACCGCTGCCGAGGCCGCCGTGAAGTTGTGCGGAAGTCGCCTTGAGATACGCAGCCCCGACACGGCTCCGGCCTCGATTCGCGGGGCCATGGAGACATGGTACCGCGCCCGCGCCCGCACGGTTTTTGCCGCACGCATCGACGACATGCTCACGACCCTGCGCTGGAAGTCGACGCGGCCGCCCATGCGCCTGCAGGCCATGAAAACCCAATGGGGAAGCTGCTCACCGACAGGGAAGATCACGCTCAATCCATGGCTGGTGAAAGCGCCGCGCGATTGCATCGACTACGTGATCCTTCACGAGCTATGCCATCTCAGGGAACATAACCACAGCCCACGATTCTTCAAGCTGCTGGATCGGCATATGCCGGCATGGCGACAGCGCAAAGCGCGCCTGGATGAACTCGCCGAAGTGATTCTGAACCTGTAGATGCAGCAAGCATGCAGTCAGTGCCTTCATCAAGTCCCGAAGATCTGCACGCCACGGTTGCAAATTTGGTCGAGTGACTCATCTGGTGCCAGGAATCTCATGTCGAGCGGCAGAGCGGGCTCAAGTGCCTCTGTTTTGAATGCGAGCGTAACCAGTTGGAGGAGGCGCTCCTGCTGTGCCTTGGCAGCCACGATGGTGAGGAGCAGGATGACTGCTGCGCTATCGTCTTCACGATGCAGCTCCGTCAGGAATGCCGTCTTTACCGTGGCCTCCTTCTCAAACAGATTGCGTAGGATCATGTTCAGCGCAACCGTGGACACAGATGGTGGCCCGACCAGGAATTCGGTCTGCGCCGGCATCTCGCCCATGGTGAAGCTGCCAAGCGGTCTTCCCTCCAAGAGGGCCGTAACCTCCGGTGGGTAGAGCGCGATCGCATCCACGTTCGGATTGAGCATCAGCGAGGCACCTCGTGTCAGCTCGAATAGATGCCGGCCCGACATCGCCACGACGAGGGCTGTGTTGTTCGCGGCCGCTTCGGCTTGCCCCTTGTCACTGAAGAACGGCAACGCAGTCTGTCCGTTGTCAGGGCGTATGAACTGAATGAAGCGCATGACGCCCCGAGGTGGGCTCCCCACTGGAACATGAGCGTAGACCGTCGCATCAAGCAACGCTTTGAAGAACTGCTGTTGTGCGTGCTCGGGGTTTACGCCTTGCGCTGTAGTCCTGGCGGCAGCCAGCAATTGCGCAAGCTTCTTGGGCGTTATCTTAGCCACTCTTAAACCTGCCGATGGGTGGGGTAGGACGTCACACATTTGCTCGAAAGCCTACGCGCGTGGCTGACTCGATGACGAAACATCATCTTGACTAACCTTGTCAGAAGGCTGGATCTCGCGACTCGCATTCATCTTGGCCAAGGCAACGCGTATCGCCGAGCGAGCGATGGCCTTCGAGACGTGGATTTCCCGCCTCATCTGAGCCACGGTATTCATCCGATGTAGGCGCTTACCGGATCGCTGCAGCTGTTCGATCAGCTTGGTGAGATAGCTGCTTGCAACTTCGAACCTTGTGCTCTTGGCGATCTCGATGCGGTGTCTTCGTTCATTACTGTACTTCGCGCAAAGCTCCGAGTTCTTTCGCTTGAAGTTGGAGAGGCTCACCGCATATTCCGAACATATATTTGTGAAGGGGGGCAATATGGTTGTGTTCGGAAGGGCCAGCAACTTGCGCATCGTGCGTTCACAAAGTCGATAACCATGTTTGTTGAATCCCCGTCGCTGCGGCGGTCTTGGGGTGTCAATGTCGGACTCGAACAGGCCAGGGGAAACGGCCTCCTCAGGCCGCAAGAAAATGTCCATAGGCGTTGTTCCGCAGCGCGCGGCCATGCCGAATATGGTGGTCAAGCGGTGCCCAAGTGCTCGCATCTTCGCTGTTTCGCTGGATACCGGGCATGGGCGCCCCTCCAGCGCGGCAAGCCGTATGGCTTTGGCAAGGAATATATCGACAGCGCGGTGCGGAATATCCGCGGATTTGGGCGTCGCGATGTGTGTGAGAACTTTCAACATCTCGGTGTGGCACCACGCCTCCCACGGCGTGCTTTCGTCTCGCATTCTGTCAGCGGATTTCAACGCAAAGCCGCATTTGATGCAGAGCATCCGAACCGAACCTATGCGCCAGTCGCGTTGATATGAGCCGCATCGGGCACAACGATCCGTGAGTCGCGCCCCATGTAACGGGCAGCGTGTAATCTGCGGAATCCACCACGCGAGAGGCTCCACAATCCTATCGGCGAGCTGCGCGTAGCACATCGGACACCATCGGCGCCGTTGCACGCTCGATCCCGTCTGGTTTCGACTGAGGGCACCGCGAAGCCGCAACAGTGTCCCGCATGCCAGATTTGCGGCGCCTGTCAATTTCTCCAACCGCTCGACTATCACCGCGGTTCGGCCCGAATGCGTGCAAAAGATCCGTGCATCGAGATCGATGCTCTTGAGTTCCGGGGCGTCGTCGATGCTCAAGTACGACGAATCATTGAACAGCACTTTGGCCAGCTGCTTCGGCGTAACTTGGTGTGCGTCAGCCAAGCGGCAATAGAACGATGCTAGCGATTCAACTTGTGGCGTGCCCAAGCCGTACAGGCGAAGCGGCGCGAGTATGGTCTTCATGGTTGGGGGCCACAGGGGTCACGGACAGGATTGCGCCGACCTGGATGCTTGCTCCCCCGTTTCGTCGGCGCTGCTTTCGCTGGCTTGGGAAGCTCGCCCTTGACCCGTGCCTCCCCTGTCTCGATTTCGTGCTTTAGGCGTTCCGTCTGGATTGGCGTGTACTTGGCTTCCTCGATGTCTTGCCAGCGAAGTCCATCCCGTCCTTGTGCCAAGGCGGTGAACCTCGCGCGCTCGAACAATTTCTCGACTTCGCCAAACACGCCGAAAGTCCATGCCAAGACGGTCTCAGCATGTTTGCTCAGCGTGGCTGGCTCCTCGAAGCCAATCGCCTTCGAGTACATACGCAACACCGAGTAGAACGCCGCACGGTCGGCGTCCAGATCTGTGTCGTAGCGCTGCAAATGAATCAGATGGCTACGTCGGTTGAGCTGCGCACTGTGGTTCCATATGTCAAGCAGGTCGTAAGTCCCAAAGAGAAAGATGATGATTCCAAGCCTTTCGGCAAGGATCTTCAGACTTTCGAGGTGATCTGACGGGCTGCGATTCACGTGAGTGAGGCACATGCTTTGAGCCTCGTCGACGAAGATCGCTTGTAGGTGTACAGCCTGTGCCAGGCATTCGAAAGCGCGCCTGATCTTCGTCTCCGTCATCGAAACACGGATGGAGTCCCAGAACGGTTCGCCAAGAAAATCCAGTTGCTCCGGCGTCATCTGCTTTGCTTGTGGACTCCCCGCCAAAGTGCCCTCGCGCCTGAAGGGGTCGCCTAGCTGGCCCAGCATGCGGCTGTAGAAATCCTTCGACGAGAAATAGCCGCTCTCCGAGTTTGTGGCCAGGACGGAAACGAGCGGGATCTGATTCTTCGATGGGTCAGCGTCTGACCGGTACGAGGTTCCTTCAAGATGGCTTCGGAGCGTCGACTTTCCCGCGCCGGACGGACCTACCACGAATACCAAGGTGCCTTTCGATGCATGAGTGATACAGACGCGAGCCTCCCGCTCCCACGCCTTGAAGTGAGCGTGCTCCAGCGTGCCAGTCAGCAACATGATTCTGTCTCCTTCGTATCATGGTAGAAACGGAATGTCGGGCAGCCGATCGAAGTCGATCGATTCGATTTGGGGCTTGATCGATGGCGACGCTGGGGGTGTGGTGCTGTTGGCGGCGCCACTGTCCGCTTCGTCGCAGGCAGCCGCGGCGGCGGCTGATGCCTCGAGTTGCTCCATCCGCTTCGCAATGCGCTCGTGGCTTTGACGCCCTTCCTCACGGGCCGTCCTGCTATTGCTACGCCCCCGATAGTTTTCGAAGAACTTACCTTCATCCGAGAGTGGCAGGATCACGCCGTGATCCCGGGAGTGCGTGGTGATCCACCTGCCATCACATCTGACATACAACGTGCTTGGATTGGCAGGGTCGAGGCGAGTCTCTTCAAATTTGTAGGGCCGCCTGATTGCGTTCAGTTCGTCAGACCAATACTCGCGGTAGCCGCAACGCAGGCCCTTTCGCTTGTTCAGCGTGATGTCTACCGGGATCGATGTAGCGATCAAGTACGAAAGATCGCAAGTAACATGATGGCCAATGTGGCCGAACTCCTGGACTCCCTGAGCAAGCAGGTCGTCTGGGCACCCATCAGCGGTTCCGTGGGTCGTCTTGTTCCATTCGTGGAACCAGAAATGCCTGGCTTCCTGGATGATGATCGCGAGCTCGAGCCGGGCTGTTGCCCGACTTTTCTTGTTGCCTGAGGCTGCTCGGCTGTGCTGATCTGCCCAGGTCGCGCCGTCGAGCCGGTTGGCGATGCGGAAATTGATTTGCTTCAGTGCCGTTTCCTCCAGGCCGCCAAAGCGGGGAGCGCCTGAAGCTCGCGAGTACTTCGCCGAGTTGAACCGGGGCAGCAACTGTTCCCAGAAGGTTGACCCGTACTCGCCACCCCGATCCTGAGCGATATACGGAGGTACGCGCTTTTGCCGTGCTCCCATGTCCCGGAATGCAAGCGATAGAGCAAATCGGTCGGACTTCCCAAAACCAAGCCACGCCCCCAAAGCTTTATCTGTCGCTTCGTCATAAAAAACATAGAACCAAGGCGGCTCGCAGAACATCGACAGCTTAAAGATGCTCCAGGACCGAACGTCGAACTGCGTGCTATCGATGTGGCTGATCAGGCCTGGAATTTCGCAGCGGACTGTTGCGTGTTCGGCCGACACCGGTGGCCGGGCGGCGTGGTAGCCACGAATCCCAAGTCGGCCATAAGCGACCTGCTCGGGAGCGATCTTGAGGCACATGTTCCGCAATGCACTCTTGGAGATTTTGGGGATGCTCTCTTCCGAGCAAGCTGCATCCACACGGAAAATTTCAAGCTAGTTGTCGCCTCAATGATTAATTTTCAGGCGGCTTTTCGTTCCTGGTTACGAGCTGTCGTGATGGCGTCCTGGTCGGGATTCAGATGGACGGTATGGATGCGCGTCCAGTTGCGCGTAGCGCCTTTCCAACGTAGCGGCTGAGATTGACGTGCGGCTTCGTAGAGCGCGACGCGTTGATCCAGGATGGCCTGATCCAGATGGGCATGGCGCTGGGCGGGCGTCACGAAGCGGATCGCGCTGTGACGATGCTCGTGGTTGTACCAGTGCACTAACCCGGTCGCCCAGGTTCGCGCGGCGAACAACGTGTCGAACACGTCCAGCGGATAAGCCGGCCGGTACTTCAGCGTCTTGAACAGTGATTCCGAATAGGGGTTGTCGTTGCTCACGCGCGGACGACTCAAGGACGGCATGATGCCGAGGGCCTGCAAGGTCGCCAGCATCGTGGCGCCCTTCATGGGACCACCGTTGTCCGAATGCAAAATCACTTGGTGGGGCTGTATCGCTTCGCGCACGCACAGATCCTTGAGCACTTCACTGGCCTGGGCGCTGCTCTCTTCGGCATAGACCTGCCAGCCGACGATCTTGCGGCTGAACACGTCCATGAA